>CAZIAF010000022.1:0-18375 GCA_964537625.1 uncultured Candidatus Bathyarchaeia archaeon | reverse complement strand
ACACGTCTAGGGTGAACTTGGCGAACTCGACGCTGCTCCTGGCCATTTCCTCAATTTTAGTCCGCTCCTCTTCGTTGAGGCCTTTACTGATACCGCCGGGGATTCCACAAGTCGGATGGGTGGCTTTTCCACCGATTATTTCGGTGATCTTCTGCCCGAATGAGCGATGTTTTATCACTTCCTTACCTACATCGAGACCTACACGCTTGAGGACCCCGAAAATGTTTCTCTCCGAGGCCGGAGCGTCTGGTCCTACGATGAAGTCTGGGCCGCCTAGGAAGTAGAAGTGGAGAGTATGGTCATAGATGAAGTAGCCTACGTACATGAGTTCTCTGAGTTTCTTCGCCGTCACTGTTGGTTCGACGCTGAAGGCGGCGTCTAACGCCTTTGTGGCAGCGTAGTGATGAGCGACAGGGCAGACACCGCAGATGCGGGGAGTGATGATAGGCATATCCTCTGCACACCGCCCCTCACAGAATTTCTCGAAACCGCGGAGCTCTGGAATCTGGAGATATGCGTTTTCCACATTCCCATTGTCATTGAGAAAAATGCTAATTTTACCATGGCCCTCCAAACGTGTGATCGGGTCGATTGTTATCGTCTTCATTTCTTAATCCTCCTGCCGATGATGGAGGCGGGGAGCGCGTACTTGTAAAAGGTTCCAACGGGGTCCTTTAACTGCAGAATCATCTCGTCGACGTCGAAGTCTTCTCTCTTCTCATCTGCTAGTCCCAGCACCGTCGAGAGGGCGCTAATCATAGCTGAACCCTGCTCGATTGCTCCGGGGCATGCTCCTCCACAGCCTGTGCAGGGCATATTAGCACCCAAACATTTTGCGTCGCAACCGCCCCTTGTCGCAGGGCCCATGCAGACTAGCCCTTGCTCCAGCAAGCATTTCTCCGGCTCCGGCGTGAAGTTGATGATTCTCTTGATAGCGGTGATCTTTTTCTCCTCCTTCTTACGAGGGCACTCGTCACAGACTGCTAGCTCGGGAGCGAGTATCGAACCCTTAGGAGGGAGCTGCCCCTTGCTGATGGCGTCGACTGCCTGAAAGATGAGTTTGGGTGGCGGTGGACAGCCTGGGAGATAGTAATCGACAGGCACAACTTGATCGAGTGGCTTGACCGACTCCTGAAAGACGGGTATCTCGGATTTGCCTTCGGGCAGGATATACTCCGTTAGGGGCTCTGTACCCGAGGGGTTGTCGGTTGACTCGGTTGTGTGATAAACTCTATCAAAGATCTCTTTCCTATTGCTAAGGTTAGCGAGCCCCGGAATGCCTCCCAACTGAGCGCAAGCACCGAAGGCGACGAGGTACTTCGCTTTCTTACGGAGCAGTTTTGCGAGGTGCTCCTGCTCCGAGTTCCTGACGCCGCCGTTGAAGAAGCAGACATCAATGAAACCATCCTGCATCGTTTCGACGTCCTTATATTTGACGTCCATAGCAACTGGCCAGAATACGATATCAGCGATCTGCATGATGTCGAGTATCTTCTCGTCGACGTCGAGGACAGCTATCTCGCATCCCCCGCAGCTAGCGGCCCAGTAGAATCCGAACTTTAGCTTCTCCATCACTATGTCTCCTGCTTCGCCAGTAGTAGGCTAGCGTCCAACTTGTTTGTACCTAGACCGACCTCGTCTGCTGACAACCCCATAGCGAGGCCGATGAGCTGCGGGATGTGTACTACAGGCAGTTTGGGGTTGTTTTCTGTCATGAATTGGCATCTCTCGTAAGTTATGAAGCAGAAAGGGCAGCAGGTTACCATAACATCGCAGTACTTCTTCACCGTCTCGACCTTGTCTAAACCTACCTCCCATGTAACCTTCTCCCTAATCCCCATGACAGGCCCTGCGCAGCATTCTGTCTTATTCGGGTAGTCAACAGTCTCAGCCCCCGTAGCACGGATCAGGTCATCTAAGACCTGCGGGTCATTGGGGTCCTCGAACCTCATCTCCTCCTCGGGTTTGAGGAGGTGGCAACCGTAGTGGGCACCGACCCTAAGCCCCTTGAAGGGCTTGACGGATGCGGCTCTAATATTTTCGAGGCCAACGTTCTCTTTGAGCATCCTAACATAGTGTTTGACCTCAACTGTGCCCTTGAACTGCCTTCCTGTCTCAGCTAGTATTTCGTTTACTTCGGCGCGGAGACTGGGATCCTCCTTGAGAGCCTTGTTAGCCTTGGTGAGGTTCTCGGTGCAACCGTTACAGACGGTGACGATGTCGAGACCCATCTCCTCCGCTATAGCGATGTTGCGGGCAGCGAGAGCGAGGGCAGTCTTCCTGTCGAGGGTCTCCATGTATGTAGTGCCACAGCAACTAGAGCCAGGCATATCAGTTAACTCGACGCCAAGCCTCTCCGCAACCTTTCGGGTGGACTTCTCGTACCCGGGGAGCCTGCTGAGGACAGTACAGCCAACGAAGAAGGCATACTTCAGGTTACTCGCCTCCGACGCGGCCTAGAATACCAGTTTTCTTCATGATCGTTTTGATCTCCTCAGTCGCTGGTGTTGGGGCAGGTGGTAATCCGTCGTCGCTGCGCATCTCATTCTCGAACTCCCCGATCTCGGAGATATAGCCGAGGCGAGGGATGGTTGTCACTATCGACTTTATTGTAGGGTGGATCTTCCCCTCCTTGAGGGCGAGTTGCCTGAGGGCGGAGATTATTTCGCTAACGTGGACCTTCTGCGGGCACCTCTCGTAGCATGTGTAGCAGCCGGCGCATAGCCAGACGAGGTCCCCGTCGAGGAGCCTGCTCTTCTGGCCGTAGATAGCGAGGCGGGCGATGTTCCGTGGTCGGAACTCTGGGACCCGCTTCGCCACAGGGCAGTCGCTGCTGCATGTACCGCATTGGTAGCATTGCATGAGCTTCTCGGCGCCGTGTGTCTCCATGATCTGACTACGGAACTCCTTCCCCTCGGATGTGATCTTGATCTCTGTCTGCGTCATGTTAGGTGACCTCTTTGAGGACCTTCGCTACCGTACTCGGTCCGAGCCTCTTCAGGTCGGCGGTCATATCTCTGATGGTCTTGGCGAATTTGTCGCCCTCTGCTGCACTTATCCACTCTAGGCGGAGTCTCTCGGGCTCTATGCCTAGTTGCTCCATGAGCTTCTTGACCATGGCGACGCGGCGTTGGGCCTTAAAATTGCCCGAGATGTAGTGGCAGTCCGTGGGAATGTGGCAGCCAGCGATGAGGACACCATCAGCTCCGTCCTTAAACGCTTCGAGGATGTAGGCGGGGTGAACTCTGCCACTGCACATTACGCGTATAACGCGAAGATTTGGCGGGTATTGGAATCTGCTCACGCCTGCGAGGTCGGCTCCAGCGTAACTGCACCAGTTGCAGAGGAAGCCGACTAGCTTCGGCTCGTACTCCGCCGTCATGGCTTCGCCTCCTCAAGAGCGGCCTTCACCTGGCTCAGTATCTCCCTGTCTGTGAAGTGGCCGACTGTGATAGCTCCGCTTGGGCAGGTGGCGGCGCATACACCGCAGCCCTTGCAGATCTCGCTGATAACGTGACTATGGATCTTGTCGCCTTCCTTAACCATCTCAATGGCTTTGAACTCACAGACGGCGGCGCACATGTGGCAGCCACTGCAGGCATCCTCGTCGACTATGGCGATAGCACCCTCCGCCTCGATTTCGTCGTGGCTGAGTATTGTTAAGGCACGAGCAGCCGCACCAGATGATTGGCTGATGCATTCATCGATCGTCTTCGGACCGTGTGCTAATCCGCAGAGATAAACGCCCTCCGTTGCGAAGTCGAGTGGCCTCAACTTCATGTGGGCTTCGAGGAAGAAGCCGTCTTTGCTTATGGGGACCTTAAGCATCCCAGCCAGCTTTCGGTTGTCGGCTGATGGTAATACGCCAGCGCTCAGCACCAAAGCGTCGGGTTCGAGAACCACTTTCTCTTTTAGGACGGGGTCGAGCACCGTGACACTGAGTCTACCTTCGGCGTTGACCTCGGGTTTGTGTTCATCATCGTATCTGATGAAGACGACGCCCCTCTCGGCAGCGGCGCGGTAGTAATCCTCCTTGAATCCGTAGGTTCTCATGTCCTTATATAGGATATAAACGTCAGCGGAGGGGTTCGTCTCCTTTATCTTCAACGCGTTGTTCACCGCACCGGTGCAACAGACGCGACTGCAGTTCGGGTGCTCGCTATTACGGCTGCCTACGCATTGGATCATCACCACAGTCCCCGGCTTGTAGCCATGGTGGAGCTTGTCCTCTAGCTCGAACTGGGTCATAACGCCGGTGTGCTTGCCGTAACTGTACTCCTTCGGTGTGTACTCGACACCACCTGTAGCGACGATGACGACGCCGTGCTTGATCTGGATCTCCTTATCTGCACTAACCAGGGTGGTTTCGAAGTTGCCAACGTAACCATCGACTTCAGCGACTTGTGTACCTGTGTAAAGGCTGATCTTGGGGTGCGTTTTGACGCTGGCGATGAGGCTGCCTAGCTCAGCTGCTGGGTCCTCTCCGGATGGGAGGAACTTGATCCTCTTCATGTTGCCACCAAGCTCCGCCTCTTTCTCAACTAGGTGGACGTCGAAACCTTGGTCTGCTATCTCCAGCGCTGCGGTTATACCGCTAACGCCTCCACCGACGATTAGCGCCACGGGGGTGACATGGATCTTGTGTTTCTCCAGAGGCTGGAGGAGTGAGGCCTTGGCGACAGCCATTCTAACTAGGTCCTCAGCCTTCCTTGTGGCAGCATCCTTCTCATGCATGTGAACCCAACTGCACTGATCCCGGATGTTCGCCATCTCGAAGAGGTACTCGTTGAGACTAGCCTCGCGAAGTGTAGCTCTGAACAGGGGCTCGTGGGTCCTCGGAGTACAGCTAGCGACCACGACGCGGTTGAGCTTGTGCTCGATTATTGTGTTCTTAATCCTATCTTGGGTGTCCTGGCTGCAGGTATAGAGGTTCTCCTCTGCATAGACAACGTGGGGGAGCTTTTTAGCGTACGCAGCAACGCTGGGGACGTTGACTACTCCGCCGATGTTTATGCCACACCAGCAGACGAATACGCCGACACGTGGCTCATCCTGGGAGATGTCGCGTTCCTGTGGAAATTCGATGGGACTGACCCGGGTTCCACGGACACTTGAAATTGCCTTCGCCGCCTTGGCAGCTGCTCCGGATGCCTGTGCGACGCTATCGGGGATATCCTTAGGACCACTGAACGCGCCGCAGACGTAAACGCCTTTCCTGCTGGTCTCCAGGGGTGAGAAGAGTTTGGTCTCTGCGAAGCCGTACCTGTTGAGCTGGAAGCCCATCGCTTTCGCAAGTTCTACAGCGCCTTTCGGTGGGTTGAGGCCGACACCAAGGACGACCATGTCATAGCTGTCACGCTTGACCTCACCATCCTCCTCGTATGTGAGGTCGAGATCACTAGTTTCCGGGTTCTGCTCAATGTGGCCGACTCTACTCCTTATGAATTTAATGCCATGCTCGAATTCAGCGCGGGAATAGTAGTCATCAAACTCCTTGCCGAAAGCGCGTATATCCATGAAGAACACGGACGCCTCAAGGCCTGGGTTGTGCTCCTGAGCAATGACCGCCTCCTTTATAGCATACATGCAGCAGACGCCGCTGCAGTAGGGGTTCCCGACGCGAGCGTCCCTGCTGCCGACGCATTGTAGGAACGCGACCTTCTTCGGCATGTCGCCGTCACTGGGGCGGAGAACCACTCCTCGATATGGACCGGTGGCGCTTAGGATACGTTCGAACTCGACGCTGCTGACGACATTCGAGTATCTGCCATATCCGAGCTCCGATAACTTGCTTGGGTCGAATGCTTCGAAGCCAGGCGCCAAAATGACAGAGCCTACGCTGAGCTTGACTTCTAAGTCGACATCGTCGTACTTGATGGCGTCTGATTTGCAGACCTCGCTGCAGATACCGCAGCCGATGCACTTGTCCTTATCGATTGCATATGTGAGGGGTACGGCTTGGCTGAATGGGATGTAAACAGCCTTTCGGTCGTTAAGCTCTGCGTTGTAGGTATCTATTGCGGAGGTGGGGCACTTTAAGGCGCAGTCGCCACAGCCTTTGCATTTGGCGGGGTCGACTCGACGAGCCTTCTTGAGGATTGTGGCTGTGAAGTCACCTTCTTCGCCCTCCAGCGACTTGATCTCACTATAAGTAAGAAGCTGGATATTGGGGTGTCGACCAGCTCCGACTAGTTTTGGTGCCAGTATGCACATGGCGCAGTCGTTGGTGGGGAATGTCTTGTCGAGCTGTGTCATTACGCCGCCGATGCTCGGCTCCCTCTCCACCATATAGACTTTGAAACCAGATTCGGCGAGGTCGAGGGCTGCTTGTATACCAGCGATTCCTCCGCCGACGATGAGTACACTGCCTATCTTATTCATAATAGTCCCCTCACTGTGTGGCATAGAGTGGGGTCCCCTCCACGGTTTCCTTGACATCGACCCAGCCCCTCTGCCTGAGGGCGACCATGTAGTTGAGTACAGTCCTTGGCTGGATACCGATCTGCATTGCGATCTCCTTCACCGACCTCGGCCTCTCCTTAAGCATAATGTGGATTCTGTGAACCTGAAACTCGGTCTCGATGGCCTCGTCCATCGCTGCTGTAAATTCTTTCTGCGTCACCTTATCTCCGTAGACATTACCTGTGGTCACGAGCTTCTCCTCCTTGCCGACGAGGGCGCGAAGCCTAAAGCCATTGGCGGCCTCTTTAGCGGCACGAACGTTGAGGAGCTTAACTGGGTCACTAATCGGTGCCCTAAGGGGTGTTGGTCCAACTGCCCTGATTTGCTCCGTGAATTCCTTGACCAGGTCAGCGAAGCGCTGACCCTCAGCAGCGCTGTTCCATTCTAACCTAATACGCTGCGACTCCAACCCGGTCTTCGCAAGCAGCTTCTCGAGGAGTGAATACTTCCTCTTAGTATGGTGATTGCCAGAGATATAATGGCAGTCGCCTATGTGACAACCAGTTACCATCACGCCATCAGCACCAACCTCAAGCAGGCCAAGGACCATACCTGGGTCGACACGACCGCTACACATTACCTTGATGACGCGGAGGTTGGTGGGATACTGTATGCGACTGACCCCGGCGAGGTCAGCACCAGCATAGCTACACCAGTTACATAGGAACCCTACTATGTTTGGCTCGAATGTACTCATGTTTTAGTTCTCCTCTAAAGCGGCGAGGCCTTGTGCCTCTATCTGCTCGTCGGTGAAGTGGTGCATGGTAATTGCCTTCTCGGGGCAGGTTGCACCGCAGACACCGCATCCTTTGCATACGGCGGCGATGGTCTCGGCTATCCCCTTCTCGTTTTTCCGGATGGCTGAGTAGGGGCAAACATCGATGCAGGTGCCACAGCCGCAGCACCGGGTCTGGTCGACCTGGCTAATTATTGCAGCTGTTCGGACCTTCTTCTTCGCCATGGGAATGGCTGCCCTGCTTGCGACACCGAGAGCCTGGGTAACGCTCTCGCTCACATCCTTAGGGCTGTGTGCGGTCCCGCAGACGTATATGCCATCGGTTGCGAAGTCGATTGGGCGAAGCTTGACGTGGGCTTCCATGAAGAACCCGTTGCTATCTAAGGGAACCTTAAGCATCTGGCTCAGCGTCTTCGCATCCGCCACGGGGATGAGTGGGGTGCTCAGGACAAGCATATCTGCTTTAAGTTCGACGTTCTCATTGACAGTGGGGCTGTAGAGGTTCACTCTAAGCCCGTCTGGTTCCGCAGTGACGACTGGTGGCTTCTCTGCTTGGTATCTTAGGAACCTGACACCCTTCTTCTTAGCCTCCTGCTCAAGGGGGGAATAGTGGATGCCATAGGTCTGGAGGTCGCGATAAAGTATGTAGACGTCCCTCCCAGGCTCTATTACGTTGATTGCGTTCTTGACTGCTTCGTTGCAGCAGATCCGGCTACAGTAGGGGCGTTCTACGTTTCGGGAGCCAGCGCACTGGATCATGATGATTCTCCTAGCGTTGACTTTGCCAACACTGAGGAGTTGCTCTAGCTCGCTCTGAGTTACGACGTTTGGGTTCTCACCATAGAGGTAGAGACCTCTTGGCTTGAGAACGTCGGCGCCGACGGCAACGATTATCGTACCCACTTTGAAGTTCTCGACTACCTTTCCACTCTCGACGCCGATGTCGAAGTTTCCTATAAAGCCGTAAACCGACTTGACACTGCTCGCGGTCATGACTTTAATCAGGGGGTGTTTTGTGACTTTCTGGAGGAGCGGGTCTAGGACCTCTGAAGCTTTCTGCTTGAAGGGAAAGAGGCTGTCGAAGTTACGGAGCTTCCCGCCTAGAGCTTGCTCCTTCTCGACTATTGTGACCGCGAAACCTTGATCAGCAAGGCTGAGGGCTGCGCGCATCCCTGAGACGCCTCCTCCGATAACGAGGGTGCTTGGGTTGATGTCGATCTCGGGCTCGTCGCCGGGTTCGAGGAGGACAGCCTTAGCAACGGCCATGCGGATCAGGTCCTTCGCCTTCTCAGTAGCTTTCTCGGGCTCTTTCATGTGTACCCAGCTGCATTGATCACGTATATTCGCCATCTCGAAGAGGTACTTGTTTACTCCGGCTTCCTCACAGGTGAACTGGAAAAGTGGCTCATGTGTGCGTGGAGTGCAAGAGGCGACTACCACACGCTCCAAGCTGTACTTCTTGATTGCTTCCTTGATCTTGTTTAAACCGTCCGATGAGCAGGAGTACATATTCTCCTCAGCGTATGAGACGCCGGAGAGAGTCTTGGCGTACTCGACAATAGCGGGAACGTCGATGTAAGCGGCGATGTTGGTGCCGCAGCGGCATACGAAGACGCCTATCCTAGGCTCAGCAGTCATGTCTTCACCTCCATGCGGGCGGAATCCTCAGCCGCCTTCGCTGCAGTAGCGCTTGCTTCGGCAACGGACTCGGGAATGTCCCGGGGTCCGTGACAGCTGCCGCAAACGTAGACGCCTGGTTTGCCGGTCTCAACCGGCGATGAGACGGGGTCTCTGACCTCGAAGAAGCCATATTCATCGAGTTGGACACCGAGGATCGGAGCGATCTTAATATTGTCCCTATTGGGGATTGCGGCTGTGCAAAGCACGACCATCTCAGCCTCGATTCGCTCGACTCTGCCGATGTTGGTGTTCTCGTAGAGGATTGTGAGGTTCTTCGTAGTGGGGTCTTCCCTGATCTCACCCGGACGACCTCGAATGTACTTAACGCCCCAGTGGCTCTGAGCGCGTTCGACGAATCCCTGGAAGCCTTTACCGAATGTCTTGATATCCATATAGAAGATGGTGACATTACTGGAGGACTCGTGCTCCTTGACTAGAACGGCCTCCTTTGTGGCGTACATGCAGCAGTATGCACTGCAATAGGGGTAACCGGTGGTCTGGGTGCGGCTGCCAACGCATTGGATGAACGCGATGTCGTGAGCGATCTTGCCGTCACTGGGACGGTTGATATGGCCACCTGTGGGGCCGGAGGCGCAGATGAGTCTCTCGAACTCCAGCGCCGTCAACACGTTCTTATAGCGGCCGTAGCCGTACTCACCGATCTCTGCAGGGTTGTACTGCTCGAAGCCGGTGGCGGTGATGATGCTGGAAACGTTCAGCTCTATAGTCTTCTCCTTCTGCTCGTAGTCGATAGCTTTGGAGGGACAGACTTTCTCGCAGCTCCTACAAACGCCTTTGGTGAACCAGAGGCAGGCTTCGCGGTCGATTGTGGCGATGAGAGGGACCGCTTGGGGGAAGGCGATGTAGATCGCTTTTCTCTGACCGAGGCCGGCTTGGTAGATACTCGGTTTCTTTACCGGGCACTTCTCCGAGCATAGGCCACAACCTGTGCACTTCGATGTATCGATGCTTCGGGGGTGCTCCAGTATCTTGACTTTGAAGTCTCCTACACTGCCTTCGAGGTTGACGACTTCGCTCTGGGTGTGGATTGTGATGTTAGGGTGCCTGTAGCACTCAATCATCTTAGGAGCTAGGATGCAGATGCTGCAGTCCATGGTTGGGAATGTCTTGTCGAGCTGTGCCATGACGCCGCCGATGCTTGGTGTCCGTTCGACTATGTGGACCTTCATACCACGATCAGCGAGGTCGAGGCTCGCCTGGATTCCAGCGATTCCACCGCCTATGACAAGTACAGACTTCATCTATGCTTCTCCTATCTTGGCTAGCACTGGATCGAGAGGGCTCTGGTTGGGGCAAGAGGAAGTATATTTACCATACAGATCGAAGGTCTCAATATTTTCACTATCTATGGTTACATGGTTCTGTTTAACCAAACAAGAACGCCTCTAGGGAACTTCCAAGGGGTGCCAATCCTACTACCCTTTCCTCAGTCTTATTTTACCTTTTATCTTCTACCTACTTATAGAATTATAAAATGTAAAAAATAAATAATGGTTGATAACGGCTGAAACCTACCTCGGCTCCGGCGGTGGAGAGGCGATGAAGCCCTGGTCCATTAGCATTTTAACGATTTTTTGGGTCCTTTCGATTATGGCAGCAGCTCCATCGTGGATCTCCTTCCGGTTGGCCTTCTTGCGAGCAAGACCCTGCTCGATGCACTTCATTGCGACCTCGGTTGCCTGGAGGGGATAGATCTCCCACTCGTCCATGCCAGGGATAATATAGGTTTCGCTGAGACCCTTATCCTCGGCGAACTTCGCTAAAGCTTTTGCTGAGGCGATGCACATCTCGTCGGTAATGGTCTTTGCTCGGACGTCAAGCGCTCCACGGAAAATGGCGGGGAAGACAAGGCTATTGTTGACTTGGTTGGGGAAGTCGCTGCGACCTGTGGCAACGATCTTTGCTCCAGCCTCTTTAGCCTCCCAGGGCCATATCTCTGGGATCGGGTTGGCACAGGCAAACACAATGGAGTCAGTGGCCATTCCCTTGATGTCTGCCTTATTGATGATGTCTGGGCCAGGCTTGGATGCAGCTATGACCATGTCGGCGCCTTCGAGAGCTTCCTTGATCCCGCCTTCGAGGCCATCTGGGTTCGTCTTCTTGGCGAGATCCCATTTGTAACTACCTTCTAAGTCTTTACGGGTATAGCTTATGATGCCGGTGCTGTCGGTTATCGTCATATTCTTGGGTTTAGCACCGGCAGATTCGAGGACGTAGAATGTACGAGTATTAGCTGCACCTGCTCCCACGATAGCGATCTTAGCTCTATCCATCTTTTTGCCGACGTACTTTAAGGCATTGAATGTTGCAGCGAGGATAACAGCTGCTGTCCCTTGTTGGTCATCGTGCCAAACGGGGATCGGCATCTCTTTTCTGAGTTTATCAAGGATATAGAAGCACTTGGGACTGCTAAAATCCTCGAGATTTATGCCACCGAATGTTGGCTCGATCCACTTAACAGCCTGAATGATCTCCTCGGGATCCTTGGTGCTTAGGCAGATTGGAAAGGCATCGACTCCACCGAGGTACTTGAATATGAGAGCCTTGCCCTCCATAACGGGCATACCGGCCTGACCACCGATATCCCCGAGGCCGAGCACACGGGTCCCGTCGCTGACAACTGCAACATAGTTCCACTTGCTGGTGCCCTCGAAGGCGAGTTCTTTGTCCTTCTCAATATCCTTGCAGACTTGGGCTACTCCGGGAGTGTACCAGATACTGAAGTCTTGGAGGCTCCGGATGGCACATTTAGGCATTACCTCTACCTTACCGTGGTAGAACGCGTGATAGGGAGGCGCGATCTTGCTCCACTTCTGGGCTTCCTTGAGAAGCTCCTCCTTAGTTACAGGCATAGGGAAAATAGGGGTGGAGAGTAGAGATAACACTTACGAGAAAAAAATGAGTAACCATCGTTGCTGAAATTGGGCATTTGAAGCTTAAATTCAGCTAGAGGCGTCAAAATTAACCGAAAAAGTACTCTTGAATGGACATAACTGAGTGTAATTATTCAATTGAAGCGCATATTAGTTAAGCTCCCCGCGGAGCTTCAACCGGGTGTTCTCGTCTAGCGACCCTTCACCTTCAACAATGTCATTAAAAGTCTTAAACACCCTCTCTAGCTTCCTCCAATCCGGGACATAGACTCTGCTGAACCACACCCTACTGCTATCTACATCATGGTCCTCAAGAGCCCACCTGTATTCGTCGGCCCGCTCCTCAGCTAACACATGAGCATGGCCATAAGGTCCCTCATGCGCTGGAGCTTCCAGTAGCATCACACCATCCGCTCCATACGCGAATGCATACAATAAATGTTCCAGCTTCAACCTAGCCAACGAAGGCATGGGGATGATCCTAATGCTACTAGGGTAAGGCAACCTCGCCAACCCGGCAAGATCTACCGCAGTATATGCAACTTCCCTCTCTACGAAGGCAATTATCTTTAACTTCGCCTTCGAGCCTTCAAGCGCACCCCTGATTTGCGCCTTGATCTGACCCTCCGACAGTCCCTGCTGATCCAACGCGTTCCTCGGACAAGAGGGTATACATGCTCCGCAGCCTGTGCACATGATCTCGTTAACAACCGGCTTCGCTTCTACGAGGGTAATCGCTGACTCGGGGCAAGACTTCACACATGCTCCGCAGCCGTCGCATAGCTCAGGATAGGCAAGCCATGCTTTATTTGGCTCGATCACCCTTTCAACGTGAAGGAAGTTCACAACCTTCATTGCAGCACCTTCTGCCTCCGCCGTGGTTGACTGGATATCCTTAGGGCCTATCACAGTCCCCGCCGCGAAAATACCGTCCCGCTTCGTCGCCATCGGATCCAGCTTCGGGTGACGCTCCAAAACGAACTTGTCCTCATCTACCGGCACACGTAACATCTCCGCTAGCTTAAGCGTCTCCGGCGTGGTCACTATAGGCGGAGCTAATACGACTAAATCGCTGGGGTACTCCAGCATCCTATTCAGCATCATATCCTCGCTGCGTACAAGCACCTGATCACCGTCAGGGATTATTTCGGTGACCTTTCCCTTAACGAAGTTAGCGCCTTTCTCCTGGGTTGTCCTGTAGAACTCCTCGTACCGCCTACCAGTCGCCCTCACATCGATGTAGTGGATCCATACATCGACACCACGGTCCCTCAGTAGCTGAGCCTGCTTCATGCTATAGAGACAACAGACCCGACTGCAATGAACGCGCCCAACCTCGGTATCCCTGCTTCCTGCGCAGAGCACAAAGGTCACAGTTTTCACCTGCCTCCCAGTTTGAGGCACGATCAACTGACTCCCAGTTGGTCCATTTACGTCTAGGATCCTCTCCATCTCTAGGCTCGTAACAACATTCGGATAACGGCCATATCCGTATTGAACGAGACAAGTGAGGTCGAAGAGCTCGAAACCCGTTGCCAATACTATTGCACCTACATTCAGCTCTTTCATTGAACCCGGGTCGTCGAGGTTGATACACTGCCTTGGGCATACTTTTACGCATGCTCCACATCGTATGCAGTGTTCAAAGTCGATTGTGTAGACGCTTGGAACGCTCTGAGGGAACGGGATGTAAGCTGCTTTCCTTGTGCCGAGCCCCTGATCATGTTCAGCTGGTACCTTAGTAGGACAGACCCTACTACATGCACCGCAGCCGATGCACTTTGACACATCAACGCCACGCGGATTGAGCCTGATCTTGGCTTTGAAGTCTCCGGGCACACCAGAGACCTCTTCGACTTCGGCGTATGTAATGAGATCAATGTTTCTGCTCTGACTCACCGATGCCATTTTCGGCGTTAGAATACACTGGCTGCAGTCAAGGGTCGGGAAGACTTTCGGGTATTGTATCATATGACCGCCGATGCTAGGCCGCTTCTCTACTAGATGGACGTTCATCCCGAACTCGCTGAGGCGCAGCGAAGTCGTGATCCCTGCCACTCCTCCACCTATGACGAGGGCCTCAGGGATTACTTTCATCCTCTTCGACTCCAGCGCTACAGACTCTTTTGCCCTAGCCACAGCGCCCCTAATGAGGTCAAGGGTCTTCAAAGTCGCACCTTCATGATCTTCCTTGTGAACCCAGCTGCATTGTTCCCTGACGTTCACCATCTCCAGGTAGGCGGGGTTCACGCCCTTCTCAGCGAGATTGCTTAGGAATGTCTCTCTGTGCATCTTCGGAGTACAGCAGGCTAGCACCATCCTATCGAGGTGCTGCTTTTCCACAGCCTCCTTAATCGCGTCGACGCTAGGCTTACTACATAGATACCTCTCTTTCCTGATGAAAGCAACTTCTGGCTTCAGCTCTTCGACTACTCGGTCAGACTCTACGACGTCACCAATGTTGCCTCCGCACTCGCAGAGCCAGACGCCGATTCTAGGCGTTTCAGTCATTTCGATCCCTACAGTAACCGCATCTGATGCTCCAGAGTCTTCTGGCCCCGGTATTCGGGGAGGAGAAGAGGCGTCTTCCTGTCCGTTTTAATCCCAGCTTCCTTTAGCCAACGATCGTATCGGTCGAGATGAGCGAGAGTCATCTTACCCACAGATGCCGTCTTTGCGCGCTCTGCAGCAGCTTCCCCCGCCCTGCGGCCGAAGACGTAGATATCGAGTTGGCTATTACCCATGAGCCTATTTTTACCGTGGACACCGCCACAAACCTCACCCGCGCAGAAGAGCCCCGGCACATTCGTCTCCGTCTTCGCGTTGATCTCGACTCCCCCGTTTTGGTAATGGAGCGTTGGGAACACCGCCATCGGCTCTTTTCGAATATCGATGCCGAATTTTTTGAAGGTGCGGAACATGGCTGCGAACTCGCGTTCTATTGTTCCTACTCCGTTGACTACCTCGATCATCGGCGTGTCGAGCCAGACGGCGCGCATCCCTGTAGGTGTGATTATACCATTCTCCCTCTCGTAGCACTCCCTGATGTAACTCGAGGATTCGATATCGCGTGGCTCAAGATGGTAAACAAAAAGCTCGCCGTTTTTATTCACAGGCTGGGCGCCGCGTCCGCGAAGCTTCTCAGTAGCGAGCTGCCCTACGATCTGCTCTGGGTAAGCAGCCCCCGTCGGGTGATACTGGGTGGAGTCAAGGTCCCTGAGTATTGCACCTGTACGATATGCCATAACGATACCGTCACCGGTAGCACCGTAGTGGTTGGTCGTTGCGAAACCTTGGATATGGAGTCTCCCGAAGCCACCAGTGGCGAGGACGGTCGACTTTGCCCGAGCAATCATGTATTCCTCCGAGTCGAGGTCGTAGAGTACAGCTCCCGTAACCTGGTCCCTGTCGTCCATCAGAAGGTCGACAGCGCATGTGAACTCAACGTAGCCGATGCCGCGGTTTATGAACTCATCCAGTACGACGCGAGTGATCTCGAGACCGGTATAGTCTTTACAGCTGTGCATCCTCCTCCGGCTAGTTCCTCCCCCAGCGATCTCCATCATCGTTCCATCAGAGAGCTTGTCGTACATGACGCCGAGCTCCTCATGCCACTTGATGATGTCGGGGGCATCCTTAACCATCGCTTCAACGAGGTCAGGCTTATTGGCGTAGTGACCACCGCCTATTATGTCGAGGTAGTGGATACTTGGGCTGTCATCCGGCTTATCCGCAGCTTGGATACCTCCCTGCGCCATCTTGCTGTTTGCGTCGCCGAGTCGAAGCTTTTGAACCATAAGTATCTTGTCAGCCTCAACTCCGTTCTCCTGAGCGAGGAGTGCCGCACTCATACCCGCTCCTCCGGCGCCAATCACAAGTACATCCACATCATAGTCGATGTGGCTGAGATCAATCTCCTTCGGCTTAACCATCGGATGTGCCTCGAGAATGTCGGCGACTTCATTAGGAATAATCATACCCTTACTTGGACCGATGGCGAGCGCTCTCTTCCCGGCTGGCTTCCAGTCAGGATGGAACTTCTCGAGAATCTGCTGCCTCTGCTCAGCTGTCATCGGTATAAAGTCTTTTCCGAACCTGTTGGCGCGGCTCTGCGCCACAAGCCTCAGACTCTCCTGCATATATTCTGGATAACCGCTATTGTAGTCGCTCATTTGATCTTAATCTCCCTAGTATTGTACTTCTGCTGGAGAGTCGACTTGTCTGCCTTCTTCATCAAATCAATCTCCACGTCATATTTCCCCTCCTTGATCTCCTCACAGCGCTTGAGAACATGCTCGGTAGGTCCCTCGACATACTTCGACTCTAGGCGGCGGGCAAGCTGCCCGATATTATATGGAACGATCTCAGCGGGGCACCTCAAAGCACAAAGACCACAGCCAATGCAGTCGAAACTCAACTTTGCGGCTTGAACCACGTCACCACGTAGCGCGGCTTGAACATAATCCATAACCATAATGTCCTGTGGGCACGATTTGGTGCAGGTGTTACAGGCGAGGCAACGCGCTATCTCGGGATAGTACTCGAGGAAGGTATTCGCCTCGGCCTTCAACTCATTGATCTTATAGGCTTTTTTCTCCTGAGGGCTGAAGGGGATCTGGGCGATGATCATGCCGTCCTCGACTATCTTCTGGCAGGCGAGGGCACCCTGGAGCTTATAGCTTCCCTTCTTCCTGTAGACCGTGGCGCATGCGCCACAGAAACCACCTCTGCAGCCGGCGCCTCTCCTGAACTGGTGGCCAATATACTCCATAGCCTTCATTATCGTGAGGTCTGCCGGTACGCTATGCTTCTTACCCATCACGAAGATGGTAACTATATTGTTGTTCTCGCTCATATTACATCAGCCCCTTCTGCTTGAGCAGAGGCCTCGGGTCGGGCTTGTTCATACCGAGGGCCGTTTCATCCTCTCCCAAGCCGAAGGCTAGAGCCATCAGTTGGGTAAAATAAACGATTGGAATGTTTCTGAACTTGGGATATTTCTTCGCGACTTCGATTTGCCTGTTACCTAGATTATATTCACAAAGCGGACAGGCAGTAGCTACGATGTCGGCGCCTGCTACCTGAGCCTGGTTAAGTATTCTACTGCTCAGGTCGGCAACGACATCCACCATGTGGACCGTGTTATAACTGCCACAGCACTTCTGTTTGTAACCGAAGTCAACGACTTCTGCTCCTAATGCCTCCAACAGATCTTCAAAGATCGTGGGGTTGTCAACGTTGTCTACACCGATTCCGCGTGGTCTGAGGAGAAGGCAGCCATAGTATGGCGCTACTTTTAGTCCCTTCAGGGGTTTGGTCACACGGGCTTGGATCTTATCCCAGCCTTTAGCGCGAAGGATCTCGAGGAGATGCTGCACCTCGACCTGACCGCTGTAGACGTTAGTCTCATTGTTCATACTCTCGCGGACTTTGCTTGCTTTATCTGGATCCGAGTTGAAAGCTTGATTGCTCCGCTTCAAGGTATTGTAGCACATAGCGCAGAGTGTGACGACCTTATTTTCGTCGACTAGCCCGCCCTGTTTCGCCTCCTCGACCCTGAGGAGGTTACGAAGAGGAGCGAGATGGTGCATAACGTCATCCTTTGCTAAAGCGTGGACGGTTCCACAACAGTTCCACCTAGGAAGCTCGACCAGATCGATGCCCAACGCTTTCGAGGAGGCCACGGTGCTTGTGTCAAACTCCTTCGCAGTTGTCTTGAGAGTGCAACCTGGATAGTATGCTATCTTCATGGTATGATCACGCCGTGAGTTTCCGAAGGCTGCTTATTATGGCGACCTGAGGCAACTCCCTGAGCTGCTCGTCGCTGAGTTCGTCTAGAGTGATGCGGTCGTACTTTTTGCGGAGCACAAGCTGGCGTAACGATTCCATCACGTTGGCCACATCGATCCCCCGTGGGCATCTGACCTCACAGTTAAAGCAGGTGGTGCAGACCCAGATGGTTTTCGACTCTAGGGCCTCTTGAAGGCCAAGCTGAACCATTCGGATAACCTTGCTGGGGAGGTAATCCATCTCCTGGGTCATAGGGCACCCCGAGCTACAAGCGCCACACTGGAAGCAGATCTCGACCTTCTCGCCACTAAGTTCATTCACCCGGTCTCGGAAAACTTTGTTCTCGGGTGAAGGATATAATACGAGCCCCTGTTTTTCCGAAGACATCTCAAAAGCTAAGACGTTGCATATATTATACTTTTTCTAAGGCGCAGGTCCATGAGTGCTACGTTTTAAATCCTCTTCAGGTGGAATTGATCGCAGTGAATGGATATGGAGTACCATCTCAAAACACCGGTACCTGAATCAGAGATCAGGAAACTGAATGCAGGTGACGTTATTTATCTTACAGGAACCGTCATCACGGCGAGGGACGAAGCTCATAACAAGGCGCTGGAGCTCTATGAGAAAGGGGAGAAGCTCCCAGTTGACTTCAAAGGAATCGGGGTATTCCACTGTGGACCCATAATGAAGAAGAAGGAAAAAGGCTGGGAAGTAGTCGCCGCCGGCCCGACGACGAGCACGCGCATGGAGATTTTTCAGGATAAGTTCATCGAGGCTTTCCAGCCCGCCGTCATCATCGGGAAAGGTGGG
>CAZIAF010000021.1:0-18626 GCA_964537625.1 uncultured Candidatus Bathyarchaeia archaeon | reverse complement strand
AACCGTTGCCCCGACTTGGTCGAGGAGATCATCACCAGCAATGGGTAGATTAACCGCCGCAAACTTCGCCGAAGTTATTGATTTATTAGCAATTGAGGCTGGCGTTGCGTTGAGAAAAGCACAGCCAGCGTCGAGGGCAGCCTTAGCGTAGAGATCCGATGCCTTATCACTGCCACCTGAAATGAGGTTTAGGAGAATATCCGCTTTTGTCTTCTTCAGCTCAGCGGATAAATTGACGGGCTCGGCGTCTGCATGCTCTATGGCGTTAAGAGCGTCCTTTTCTAAGTTGTCGGGGGCAGGTCCCATCTTTACGGTCACATTAAAGTTATTTAGATCGGTGATCCTGGGGGCTTGGTTAGACTTCGCGAATAAAGCTTCAGAGAGATCCTTACCGACTTTGGTTTTGCTGATGTCGAAGGCAGCGACGAATTTAAGGTCCGATGGTTTATATCCGCCTAGGTCGGGGTGAAGGAGGCCAAGATGCTCCTTCGCTTTAGAGTAATAGTATGTTCCTTGAACTAGGCTTGAACAGAGATTTCCTGTACCTGCAACCGCGATTCTTATCTCACCCAAATATTCCACCTGTTGTTGGATATACTTGACTTCGGATATAGAAGCATAACGCTTTAAAAAAGAGCCTTTTCCATAGCGACGCCGTCTTCGCCACTATAGTAGTGGGGTAGTAGCCCCACTTTGTGGTAACCGTGTTTTTTATATAGATTCTGGGCGGCAGTGTTTCCGAGCCTGACTTCCAGATAGGAGATTTTAGCGCCGTTCTCCCTAAAACGATGCTCGAGCTCGGCTATGAGCGCTTCCGCGAAACCCTTCCGCTGCTGACTTTTCGTGACTGCGAGGTTCATGACATGTCCAACTCTGTCGTCATCCCTCAGTTCGATCTCCCCAACGATGTATCCGATCACCTCATCACCCTTGTCAGCAATGAGAAAGAGCTTCGGTGCCCTCCCATGCATCAGGTAGAAGATGGAGCGGGGCCAGGGGTCGGGGTAACTTCCAATCTCAATTTTTTGGACTTGGGCAAGGTCATCGGTGGAAGCAACTCGAATGACGGACAAGTTAACTGGAATTAAACGTCAAGTTATTTAATGTTTCAGGCAGATCAACGGTGAAGAGGAGTCGATATGAAGGCAGAGAAGCGAAGCGTCATTTTTACTCTAGGGGGTATCGCTTTCTTCATCTCGTATCTCCTGTGGTCAAATCCCTTCTCCGCCTTCGCCGAGGTCGGAAGGTTCAATTTAGTCATTTATACCCTTGCGGTGTTAATTGACCAAATTGGCCTCATATTCTTCGTCGCAAGCTGGTATCTCATCCTCCGGGCAATGAAGGTAAACCTATCTTTCATTGAGGCAGTGCAGATAACCTTTACCAGTCTATTCATCGGATGGATCGCACCACTGCCACTGATAACCGAGATGGTGAGGGCTTACCTCGTGAAGGATAGGTCAGACTCAAACCTCGGCAAGGCCTTAAGCAGCGTTCTTGTACATCGTTCCTATTACAACATCGCTTTCGGTGTTATAATAGGAGGTACCGCCTTCGCCACACTCGTTAAAGGTGGTGAAATTCCAATAAATTCGGAGATCATTATATTCCTCACCGCCTTTGCATTGATGAGCGTTGTCGTATTCAGCCTAGCGTTAAACACCCGTGCGCTCAGCTATATTTATCACAAGAGTCCAATGTGGGTGAGAAAAAGAGTCTTCGACAGGTACAACGACCCGGAGTCGGGTGTTGAAGGATTTACGCCGGTGATAGAAGATATCGGGGTTGCGGTGAGAGCGCTCCGAGAGAACATGGGACATAACCTCCTCGCCTTCTTAATGTTAGCATTCCATTGGAGCGCCGGCGCTCTTACTGCATATCTCTCCGCTGAGGCAATGGGAGTCCGAATCGACCTTGCTACCATCATCTTCGCTTATGCTGTTGTAGAGTTTCTCCAACAAATCAATTTCTTCATTCCAGGAGGACTCGGACTCCTAGACGCTGGGCTAGCAGGCGCCTTAGTTCTCGCTGGCGTGCCCCTCTCCACTGCAGCTGCTATAAGTCTCCTCACCCGCATCGCCACCTACTGGCTTGAGGTCGTCGTCTGCACACCTTTCGCTCTCCGTTTCGGTTATAAGGAATTTCTCTCTAAATACTTTGAAGGCGAGAAACAGCCACAATAACAATTTAATCTGGTTACGTGAACCTCTACGAGTATGCTTCGCCTCGGTATAATCGGGTGTGGTCGAGTCACTACAATGTTCCACCTTAAGGCGATCGAAGCGTCTGGAGTCGTTAAACTGATTAGCATAGCGGATAAGAGTGGCGAACAACTCTCCGAGGTAAAGGCTGTCACCGGTGTCGTCCAAGCTTGCAGTGACTATGATGACCTACTGGCGAACCCCGAGGTCGAGGCTGTCGCAATCAATACACCTCCCCGATTCCATGAAACGATGACACTCGACGCCATCGCTGCTGGGAAGCATGTTCTCTGTGAAAAGCCACTGGCTCAGACAAGCGAAGGGTGCCTAAGAATAAAGGACAGAAAAGGGAAGCTTGTAGTGCTGCCCGCTCACAACTATGTTTACACCCCTGCGCTCTATAGAATGGAAGAGAAAGTGAAGGAAGGCGTTATCGGAAGGATCGAGAAGATCATCCTCCACTTCGAGAATAACCTTGGGATGTATGGCTCTAAGACCGACTTCAGAATCAAGGATCCCCGAGGAATAATTGAGGACGTCATGCCACACATATTGAGTGTTGCTGGAATCGTTGCTGGGAAACCTATAACTGTCGAGGATGTCTCAGGCATCGCCAAGAAGTACGAAGTCTATGATAACTTCCACGCCATTGTCAGGACTGAATATGGGGTCGAGCTTGATTGTACAGCTAGCTGGACGAGGATGATCCCCACCTTCAGCGTTGAGATCCGAGGAAATAATGGTAAGCTCAACAGCGACTTTGCTATAAACCCCTATAACTATACACTTGAGGTTGGGGGGAGAAGAACGAAGACTAGAGAGAGGGGCTTAGAATGGTATATTGACCTTTTACAGTTCAAGCACCCTAGCTTCCCCGAGCAATATAGGCATTTTGAACACTTAATCCGTAGCTGTGGAGAGCCAAGGATAAGCATAGACGACGAGATAGCGATATTGAAGGTGATTCAGGAACTCGGTGATAGACTTGTTGCTAAAAAGTAGGCTGATCAGATGGTAAATGTTGCTTTAATCAAGGCTGATGGGGACATCGAGATGGCTGTTCGTAGGAGTGTGAAACTCGCAGGAAGTTTCCAGGTTAAATCAGGGATGAAAGTTGTCATCAAGCCGAACGTTTGTAATGCTAAGAATCCTCATGGTATGGTTATCACTGACTTCGCCATCATCGAGGCAGTAATCAAGTTAGTCCGTGAGAAGGGATGCGAGCCCCTCGTAGTCGAGTCGGATAATATCGCGGACAGGGCGGATAAGCGGGTTCGTGAGTCGGGGCTCATGGCTAAACTGGGGGAATGGGGGGTTTCTTTCCTCAACCTGAGCAGCGATGAGTGCGTACTCCGCAAGATAGCGGGCACTGAGATCATGATCCCTAAAACTATGCTCGAAGCTGACTATGTTCTCAACCTCGCTAAGGTCAAGACATGCGCTCATACAGTCGTCACCTTGGGCATTAAGAACCTCTATGGCTGCTTCCAAGAGGCAAAGAAGAGTAGACTTCACAAGAAGCTCGACGAAGTGCTTCCCTACCTTGCGAAGACAATCAAGACCGATATGACGATTATCGATGGCTTGACCTGCATGGAGGGAAACGGTCCCGTTGTCGGTAACCCAAAGAAGTTGGGGGTCGTCATCGCGGGGACTGATATAGTTTCCGTAGACTGTCTCTGCTGTCGCCTTATGGGCTTCGAACCTGTAGATATTAGGCATATCGTCAACACAGCACGTCTTGGTGTCGGGCAGCTTGCTGGGTATGAGGTTGTTGGCGATCCATGGGAAGAGTTAGTTTGCCGTTTCGAGCGCCCATACTCCTTGAAAGCAACAGTCAAATCTCTCAGTACACTCAGAGATATTTATATTGCTAAGTAATAGCTTCGTCATACGTCGATTCTGTTTTCGATCCCTGTCGATTTGCTTAAATAGAATCTTGTTTATCTATCTCCAGTTTCCAGAGGGTTGATTTAATGAAGACTCTCATCAGAGTCGGCATAGTTGGCTATGGAGCCTATGTGCCGATGTACCGGCTTAAAGCAGCAGAGGTAAATCGAATGTGGGGTACATCGGGAGAACCCGTCGAGGAGAAAGCGGTCGTCGCTCTCGATGAGGACGCAGTAACCATAGCGGTCGAATGTGCACGCCAAGCGGTCAGACGATCAGGCGTTGACCCACAGAAGATCGGCGCTGTCTATGTAGGTACTGAATCCAAGCCCTACGCGGTAAAACCATCAGGCACAATCGTCGCTGAGGCCATCGGCGCAACCCCTAATGTCTCCACCGCTGATTTTGAGTTCGCCTGTAAAGCGGGTACCGAGGCGATGCAAACGTGTATTGGCCTCGTGGGAAGCGGGATGCAAAAGTACGCTATGGGGATAGGCGCGGATACTGCACAAGGCAAACCAGCAGACGCACTTGAGTATACAGCAGCCTGCGGAGGCGCCGCATTCCTCTTTGGTCCAGCCGAGGAAAGCGTCGCCGAGGTTGAAGCCAGTTATAGCTTTGTCACCGATACTCCCGATTTCTGGAGAAGGTCAAAGGAGATGTATCCACGGCACGGCAACAGATTCACTGGTGAACCTGCATACTTCAAGCACATTATCGGAGCAGGAAAAGCTCTCCTCGCAGAGACAGGATACAAACCCACAGACTTTAAGTGGGCTGTATTTCACCAACCCAATGCTAAATTCCCAATAAATGTCGCCAAGATGCTTGGCTTCGGCATGGATCAGATTAATTCAGGTCTCGTTTCGCCAGTTGTTGGCAACACTTACGCAGGTTCTAGCCCACTCGGCCTCGCCGCGACGCTTGATCTCGCAGAGCCCGGTGATAAAATATTCATGGTAAGCTATGGTTCAGGATCTGGCAGTGATGCATTCGTCTTCAATGTCACCAACCATATCAGGCACAACCGTATAGGACCCAAGGTAAAGAACTATATCGACAGAAAGAAGTACGTGGATTACGCCACCTACCTCCGTTATAGGGGGCAGATAATAGTATGAGAAAAGTAGGCATAGCAGGCATAGGATTTACTAAGGTCGGTGAGCCTTGGGAGAAGAACATTAAGGAGCTGTTCGCAGAGGCTGCCTTCGCTGCTATGAAAGACGCGGCTAGAACCGATATAGACCAGCTCTACGTCTCCAACATGCTAGGAGCCACTATCCAAGGGCAGCTGGGCTTCGGAGCATTGATGGCCGAGGCTATAGGTAAGCCCGGCATCTCAGCCGTAAGGATCGAGGCGGGACAAGCCTCAGGTGGAGTTGCTTTCCATGAGGCGTTTAAATCAGTCGCAAGTGGTGCCGCTGACTGGATCCTCGTCGGAGGGGTTGAGAAGATGAGTGATATGCTCCCCGAGCACGTCACAACGGCGATTGCAGCTGCCGAAGAGCAGGAGTACACTGCATACACGGGGGTTACAAAGACGGGGCTCAGCGCAATTCTCCACAGGCTTTACATGCATGAGTATGGCGCCACCGCTGAGGAGGTGGGAATGTTCTCGGTGAGAAGCCATGATCACGCTGTCGGTTGCAACCATGCCCAATATCCGTTTAAACTCAGCATCGAGCGCGTTCTTTCCTCGCCTCTTGAGGCAGATCCCATACACATGATGGAATGCAGCGCTGTCGCTGACGGTGCAGCCGCCCTAGTCCTCGGGCCCGCTGAAAGCATCAATTCAGCTATCGAGGTCGCTGCCTCCACAACCGCCACTGATCACCCATCAATCTGCCACCGTAAGCATCTCCTCACCCTCGAAGCTGTCAGAAGGGCAGCGAAGAAATCTTACGACATCTCCGGTCTTAAGCCGAATGACATAGATGTCCTGGAGGTCACCGACGATACAACCATCGATGGTGTCCTTAGCGTCGAGGACCTAGGCTTTGCTGAAAAGGGGAAAGGAGCCACGTTCGTCGCAAAGGGAGGCACATCGAAAACCGGCGATATCCCGACGAATTGCTTCGGAGGACTTAAAGCCCGTGGTAACCCAGTTGGCGCGACAGGTCTTTATCAGGTTGCAGAAGTAGCTCTCCAGCTCCTCGGGAAGGCTGGATCAAATCAGGTTCCCAACGCCAGGATAGGAATGGCCCAAAGCATGGCAGGCATCGGCTCCACATGCTCCGTAACCATCCTCAGGAGGGTCTGAAATGAGCGTACCGAGATACTGGAGAGAGGAGAAGGCGAGATACAGGTTAATTGGTGAGGAGTGTACAACCTGTGGCGCAAAACACTTCCCTAAAATCCCCATCTGTCCCTGCGGAGCAACTAGTTTCCAACCCTACAAATTATCCGATACTGGAAGAGTCCTGAGCTGGACTGTGATCAGGAGTGCTCCCCTTGGCTATGAGAGGTATACTCCTTATGTCGTCGCCCTCATAGAACTTGACGATGGCTGTAAACTACTCAGCCAGTTAGTCGACGTCGAGCCAGAACTGATCAAACACCATATGAAGGTCGAATTCACTTTCCGGAAAATTACAGAGGATGGCTCGGCGGGGCTCATCCAATATGGATACAAGTTCCGGCCAGTTGTCGACTAACCTAGCATCTTTACTACATTTATATTTCTCTCGCTCATTCAGGTGTTGAGCTGTCGTACATGTCCACAGGGAACACCTACGAGATTCTCAATGAGATCGCAAAGCGCCGTGGCTTCTTCTGGCCTAGCTTCGAAATTTATGGCAACATAGCTGGTTTCACAACCTATGGAGATGTAGGTGTGAAGCTCAAGCGAAATATCGAGGTCTTATGGAGAGAGTACTTCGTCAGACGACAGGGCTTCTTCGAGATCGAGGACCCCATGGTTAACAGTAGTAAGGTCTTCGAAGCTAGTGGCCACCTCGCCAACTTCAAGGAGTACGCTACTTCTTGCAGCCAATGCGGTCGCGGCTTCCGTGCCGATCATCTAATCGAGGAGAAGACGAAACTGGAACATGTAGAGGCTTTGGGCGGAGACGTGATAAAACGGCTCCTCCTCGAGAATAATATCAGATGCCCCATCTGTGGCGGGGAGCTTAAAGAACCGATGCTTGTCCTCACGATGTTCCAGACCCAGATTGGTGCTACCGGATCAGAGGTTGGCTACATACGCCCTGAAGCTGCCCAGGGGATGTTCGTCAACTTCAAGCGATGTCTCCAAGCTAACAGAGACAGGATGCCATTTGCAATAAGCCAACAGGGTAAGGTGCTAAGAAACGAGGTTAGTCCACGTAGAGGCATGCATAGGCTCCGTGAGTTTACCATCATGGAGTTGGAGCTCTTCTTCGACCCCGAGAACCCGCAATGCCCTTGGTTCAAGGAGGTTGAAGACGAGATGGCGTCTATCTTCACCGAGGAGATGGAGGAGAAGAATGTTAAAGAACCTCTTGAGGTTACCATCAGGGAGGCTGTCGATAGAGGGATCGTTCTAACCGAGTGGCAGGGTTACTTCATAGGCGTTGGTAAGCGATTCGTGGAAGCCCTCGGTGTACCTGCAAATATGCAGCATTTTCGTGCCCACTTACCCCAGGAACGGAGTCACTATAGTAGCCAGACCTTCGATCACGAAGTCTTTACAAAGAGCTGGGGCTGGATTGAGATTGCTGGTCACGCTAACAGGACCGACTATGATCTCAAGGCTCACATGAAAGGGAGCGGGCATGACATGTCAGTTCTTCGAAAGGATGGAACACGATTCGTCCCTCACGTTATTGAACCCAGTTATGGTGCTGATAGACTCACTTTCATCGCCCTTGAAGCGGCTTACGAGCAGAGGGAAACGGCGAAGGAGAAAAGGAATATATTCCATTTTCCGAGAAGCCTTGCCCCTAATCAAGTCTCCATTCAACCGCTAGTCACCAAGGACGGCCTCGTTGAGCGTGCGATGGAGGTTTACGATGCGGTTCTCGCTGCGGGCTATAGAGCAACTATCGACGACGCTGGCAGCATAGGCCGTCGATATGCTCGACAAGACGAGGTCGGCACCCCTCTCGCCGTCACCATCGACTACACTACGATGGAAAAAGGGATACTCACAGTCCGTGACAGGGACAGTTGGGAACAGGTGACCATCCACATCGATTTGCTCATCGATAGGCTTCACGCCTACTTCAGGGGAGCAGAGTTTAAAACGCTCGGATCGCCGCTTGTCCGCGGCGGAGCGTGACAAAGCCAGCTATAGCTTCCACCTCAGCGATATAAACGCCATCGAGGACCCTTGTAACTCCAAAGTCGTCCTTGAGTGCTACTCCCTCGCTGTTCGCTTTTACGACTCTCACCTTCTCCATAAAAAGCTCCTTCTCCAGGTAGACGCGGAACAACATACCGGTTCGAAGGAGAATGCACTAAGGAATAGTAAAACATTTAGTAAATTAAATTCGGCGAATTAGGCCGCCGCCAGCTATATCGAGGCGTCGCTTGTACTCTATTATAAAGGCAGTCATCTTCTCTTCCGCTATTTTCGCCGTCTCACCCTGGATGACTATGTCAACCTTAATCTCCTTTACCTTACTCCGCTCTTCTTCAGCCTCCGGTGGCGTAGCGGCATTCTTTATGTAGACCTCAGGGTAATCCTTCTGGAGCTGGGTATATACTGGGAAGAAATCTTTCCAGATCATAGAAACCCCGTAAGTATGACCGAGTAACTTGTGCTTCGCTTCTGCGTCGACAACGGGGGCTATGTGCTCATTGAACATTCCTTGCATCTCCTGAGGGACCCCCGGGAGGGTGAAGATCAGCTTACCATTATAGAAAAGCTTCATACCAACACTCATTCCTACATGGTTCTGGATTGATTCCGAGCCCTCAAGGATACGTGCCATCCGTGCTCCACGCTTCAGATCACCGCCACGCCGATCGTAGATCTCTTTAATCTTCCCAAAGCCGATTGGATCGGTTATTACCTCCCTGCCCAGAGCACGACCGATGGCGTCTACAGTAAAATCGTCCTCGGATGGACCCAGACCACCGGTGAAGATAAACAGCTCAGCGTCCCTGTCAAGCGCCTTTAGTAGGGTATCTTTCAAATCATCGAAGTCGTCACCAATTATCGTGACCCGGCGGAGTTCCGCCCCCATTTCGGCGAGGCGTTTCGCAAGCCAGTTGCTGTTCGTATCCAAAATCCGACCGTAGATTAGCTCATCGCCCGTGGCGAATACTTCGACCCTTGGGCTCCCCTTGTGCTTCACAAGCCTCTTGAAGAGCATAGCTGACTTATATTATGTTTTGTGAACCCCACTCAAACTTACAATAAGTAATTAAACATACATCCTAGTAAAAATATTAATTACGTTAGCATCTTTTTAAATGTCTTCTGTAACCGCACGTGCATGCACGTAATGCGGAGATAATAAAGTATTTTCATATTGATGGGAGAAGCGAAAAACTAAATCCTTGGTAGCGAATTATTTCCTGTGGTTCTCAGACTCGATCGGTATATCCCGCTCCCTCAACACCAGTCGGGGGGATTCGACCACGGCGACGTCTACGAGGCGAATGGCTACGTATATGTTGCCCACCCAGCTAATGGGACTTTAGAGCTCATCGACGGCGTAAGGGGTACCCATATGAAGACCATAACTGGTTGCCCTGAGGCTAGTGGAGTAGTCTGCTCACAGGCTGATGGGCTTACCTTCGCTGCAAGCAGGGGTACAGGTAAGATACTTGTTATTAACGCCGGGAAGGGGACACTCAACAGGATGATCCAAGCGGGATCAAAACCGAATGGCACAGCTTGGGACGACGACCACGATGTTCTACTTGTTGTCGATGTCTCTGATCTCCACGCTCGGTTCGTTGACCCCTTCAAGGGAGAGGTGCTTAAGTCGATTAAACTCCCCGGGAGACCTCGTTGGTGCCGGTACAGTCATCACCTGGATAAATTCATAATTAATATTAGGGAACCCGCTAGCTACATCACCCTATCTCCGCGGACGGGAGAGCTAGGCTTGTTAGTTCCAGTGCCAGTGCTTGGACCTCACGGAATCGACCTAAACGCTGATGGTCGTGAAGCGTATATAGCCTGCGATGGTGGCGCAGTTATCGCTATGGATCTTGATAAGGGGACTGAGATCTGCAGGGCGAAAATACCTGGGGAGCCCGATGTAATCTGGTTCAACGGCACTCGAAAGATTCTATATTGTGCTCTCCCGAAACCCGGGCTTCTCGTTTCAATCGACCTTGTTGAGATGAAGATCGTCCAGCAAATTAAAACGGAGGAAGGTGCAGGCACCTTCTCCTTCGACCATAGCAGACAACGCCTCTACTCTTTCCTCCCTAAAAGCTGTAGAGCGGCAACCTACATTGAGTCATAGCTCTCCCCAAAATATCCGAATGATTATCTTTACCTAAAGATGAGGTGAATTGCACGTTTAGACGAGAAATTTGTGCTTCTTTCAACATTTTTATATTGTACGACTCGTGATTAGCACAGATGTCTATGAAGATTGACGGTTGGACTGTTGAAAAAGCGCTTCAAGTCGCTTTAACGATGGAGCACGGCGCAATGAAGCTCTACACGGACGCCCAGAAGAAAGTTAAAAACCCTGGTTCTAAGCAACTGCTTAAAGAGCTAGCGATCGATGAAACAAAGCATGCCGAATACTTCGAGAAGGCACTCCAAGACCCAAGGAAGGTTATGGACGCCTCCAAGGTATCGGATATCACACGTGTTGTGCAGGACTTGGGTGTTAGCGACCCATTAAAGGGGGAGCCGCTAAGTAATGATGCTAGCTATCAGGATATACTAATCTTTGCCGCAAAGAGCGAAAAGACGGCGAACGAGTTCTATACGGCACTCGCAAAGCAATACAAAGCCCACCCACTTGGCAAGATGTGGTCCGAATTCGCTAAAATGGAGGCTGGTCACAAGCTTAAACTGGAGAAGGAGTACGATGACGTAGTTCTCCATGATAACTAGTTTTTTAAAACGTTTTTAACAGTGGCCGAGCAGGTGCTCAGCTGCGCGGCTCCTACAGAAAATTATATAATCTCTGTATCCTAGGGCTTCTGCTTTAGTCTTCTTGCCATTGGCGGTTTCGAGGATTGTCTTGTAGATACGTTGGCCGACGTTGTTAAGTGACTCTCCACCGTCGAGAATGGTGCCAGCGTTGATATCCATGTTGTCCTCCATCTGGGAGAAGGTGATAGGATTACCAGTGATCTTGATAACTGGAGATATAGCATGACCAGTGGTGCTCCCTTGACCACTGGTGAAGCAAACAACCTGGGCTCCAGCTGCGATCATATGGGTCACGGAAGGGACGTCCCAGCCTGTACCATCCTGAAGCCATAGCCCGGGGTGGGTTGGTCGGTCGAAGCGACCCCAGTTATTCTGGAGAACACCCTGAATGGGACGGGTTCCACCCTTCCGGATGGCGCCGAGGCTTTTCTCCTCTATTGTGGTTAAACCACCATCGATGTTACCAGCGCTCATCCACCTACTGTCAACGCCTATCGCTTTGAGCCGATCCTCGTCTTGGTTTATCATCCTGTAAATATCGTCGGCTACTTGTTTATTCACCGCCCTCCTCGCGAGAATATGTTGTGTGCCGATCATCTCTTGGGGCTCTGAGAAGATTACAGTGCCTCCCTCGTCGATTAGTTTATCACAGGCGACTCCGACGGCTGGGTTGGCAGCAAGACCGCTGGTAGCGTCTGAGCCACCACACTCGATTGCGAGGGTGAGCTTGCTCACAGGGAACGGCTCAGGCTTGTACTCTGCGACCTCCTGCGCCCAACGCTGGAGAATCCTTACCGCCTTCTCCTGTGTTTTCAGTGTTCCTCCTTCCTCCTGAATGACCAGTTTTTCAACTGGTTTTCCGCTTTGACAGATCCCTCCTACTATGATGTCTGCCGTCAAAGTTTCACATCCGAGCCCCACGATGAGAACCGCAGCGATGTTTGGGTTTAGTCCTGTGCCAATCAGATTATGAGCGAGAACAGGATCGTTTCCGCAGCCATGGTACTGCGTGATAGCGACCGCGCCATCAACCTGAGCTGCGATCTTCTTCGCCGGCTCGAAACTGCAGTCGATGGGGGCGAGGACTAGGAGGTGGTTACGGACGCCAATGTAACCGTCGGGGCGCTGGTAGCCCATGAACTGGGTCACAGTATTCCCTCCTCTTTGCCCTTAGTAGGCATACGCGCGCTACCAACGTTGTGGGTATTGACCCAGGCGCCTGCCTCGATATTTTGAGTTGCGATGCCTATAATCTCGCCGTATTTTATGAGGTTCTGACCCTTTAGGATGTGGTTTATAGCGAGCTTGTGACCGAAGGGGAGTTGCTCGATTACCTTGGGCGTGTGAATTATCTTGCCGTCAGGACTAATAATTTCTAGTTGTTCTCCAGCGTTGATATCGCTGGTTGCCGTGGCGACGTTATCCTTCTCGTCGATCTGAATCGCCTTCTTTACCATGTTAAGCTGTATGAGGGAGTGTCGATAAGTAAAGCTTAGTGTCTTCAGCTCCAATATTAAACAGGTTAAAGTGAAAAAAAAATTTAAAATTGCGTTTCCATTTAGGGTTTTATTTCGCCAGAGTAGGATTCAGGGATGCCGCTAGTTCCGTCAGGGAGAACCGCAACCCTTGAGCCGTCTTTATGGTGCATTAAAAGCTCGTCGATGACCTCTTCCCATCTCTTACACCACGTTACGGTGCCAGGGGCACCAAGACGATCCTCAAGACTCCTGAGCTTGTAAGGACTGTAGACAATGAGGCGTGAACCTCGAGTGAGGTTCCTAGCTTTGCCGCTCCATAGGCTGGCTCCGACATTCTTGCCGTGGTGATTGAAGATCCAGTGGTTGATGTCTCCGTCGGGGTCGTTTGCAATAAGTACAACTGAGCCATCCTGCTTAACGGATTCCTGAGCGGGCCACAGACTCAGGTATGGCTCATTGCCGCGCATGTAGCTGTTGGCGACGACTATGTCCATGTTCTTTGGCGATTCTGTTTTGTGCCAGTGTAGAATGCTTTGAGATGCTTTCCTCTGGGTTTGGACAAAGTCGCCGGAGTAGACCTCGATGGGGTCCCGTTTGAGGTTTAGTACAGTATCAATTTTGAAGTCAAGACCAGCCATCCGGGCGGTTTCCTCAGCATCGAGACGTAGGACGTTGCCGTCGTTGATCATGTAGCCGGTACTTGAATGAGGTTTGAGACCTGGACCGAAGCCTCCGATGAAGCCATGGTTGGCGCGGATCGTCTGGATACCAGCGACGCCGGGGCTAATTATCTTCCCTCCACCACTAAAACCGCTCATCCTGTGATAGAGGACGGTGCCAATGCCGATCTTGATGTCGCATGCCGTAACCTCAGCATTGATCCACACCGGGGTTCCGTAGCTTGTAGTACCAATGAACTTTGTCATTTCGTAGGGATTGTGGTTGTATACTGGGTACCTATCAACGATGTCTTCGCCGAGCTTTCGGACGAAGTCAAGGCGACCAAAGGTGCCATGACTACCGGGGGCGATGATGAACCTTATGCAGTCGTCCTTGATACCGGCATTCTTGATCTCTTCTAATACAATGGGGGCATATTGACTGGTTTTTGTGGGGCGGGTTGTATCATCGAAGATGATGACTGCCTCATTCCGGTCCTTAGCAAGCTTTGTTAGTGGCTTGGTGCCGATTGGGTTTCTGATCGCCTTTCTGATCTCGGCTTTGGTCATCCCTTTCCGATCCTCACACGCCATTTTACAGCGTTGTACCTTCCAGCTGTTGGGAAAGGTCAATTGGAGGGTCTTATCCTTGTACCAGGGCTGTCCCGGGACATCAACTACTGTATCTGCCATCTCGATACCCCACGGAATTAGGTGAGATGGCGTCGAGGTGGGATATAATACCCTCTACGGAAGCAATCCCTAATCTAAAAGCACATAAGAAGAGAAAAAGGGTAAAGCCTTTACGATGTCATCTGAGGATCCTGAATGGGACGGCGTCTCCATTCAGTGTGAAAAGGAATAACCTCCCCGCCTTTCATCACCCAGCTCACTCTCTTTAGCACAGCGATCTCCTTCAATGGGTCCTCATCGACCATAATCATATCGGCTAGTTTCCCCGCCTCGACGGTGCCGAGTATCTTCTCTATACCAATCGCCTCGGCGCCGACGCGGGTTGCTGACCCTATTGCCTCCATGTTGCTCATCCCATACTTAGTCATCCATTCTATCTCCTCAGGCAGCATTGCGAACATCTGATCCCCGAAGACGTTATCGGTTCCCGTCCCGATCCGAATCTTTTTCGACCGGACTAGCTTCATCGTCTTCGGCAGCTGCTCGATACAGCCGTTGAACCATGCCTCGGTCTGCTCAAGGTCCCTTCCGTACAGGTTCCAGATTCCTGTTTTTGCCTGCTCCTCTTTGGCTTTCCTTGTGCGCTCCGAGATGTGGTTCTTCACCCAGAGGGTTGGCACGAGCATTATTCGTTTGTACGCCATACTCTCGGCGGTCTCCTTATCGATGAAGCTCCCGTGCTCAATTGTATCCACTCCAGCCTCGACCGCAATCTTGGTGCCAACGAAGTTGGCGACGTGGATCGCGCACTTCCTACCATGAGCGTGTGCCTCGTCCACACCCGCATTAATCTCCTCGGCGGTGAACTCCCGGTTGTTGCTTCTATGGCTACTAAGGAGCTTGATAAAGTCGACTCCGGCCTTTACCTCTTCGCGGACCGCCTTCCTGACCGCCCAGGGACCGTCCACCTCGTGCATCGCTCCAGGTAGCCCCGAGCCATGGCCACCGGTCATACAAATGCCTATCCCCGCAACGAAAAGGCGGGGACCTATTAGCTGCCGTCGATCCACCGCGTCGCGCATCGCGATATCTAGGTGATCTCTATCGGAGATTGAACGGAGCGTTGTTATCCCAGCTTGGAGTGCTTGTCGCATGTTGTTAGATGCTACAAGCCCTGCGTACGCGATCTCTGATCCCCTTGTTGGCACTGGTACGAAGCCACTGTGGTAGAGGTGGACGTGGAGGTCGATCAGTCCCGGCATCAGCCATCTCCCGTTGGCGTCGATGATCTTGGCTCCATCGGGGAGCTTCATGTCCCCCTGCTTGCCGACTGCTTCGATCTTCTCGCCGTTAACAACCACAACTGAATCCTGCATTGGCTTCCTCTCAGACCCGTCAATCAGGGTTGCACCCACTATAGCTTTCAAGGACATTAGAATCAGTGATAGACGAGTATGGAACGGTGAAAACGGTTTCGCTTAATCGTCGATGAAACGCCTCACGGTTCGGTGTGCCGAGACGTACTCACCACCTTTAGCGGTGATGACGTAGCCGCGGGTACCGCTGTACTCCTCCTCTTTCACCATCCCCCGCTCCGCAAGGAACTCCAGCGCCTCCTTCGCTCGGTCAACAGGAAGATTAGCGCCATAGCTGATCCTAGTTACCCCCATTACGCCCCTCATCATGATCACCTCCAGGATGTCAGCATAGATATCGTACCGAGTCCGCCGTTCCAATCCTGGCGCCTCCTAGAGAGGTGGATCTGGCAGTTTTTCAGTCTTCGTAGGTTGGGCGGTGAACCGGCAGCCCCTCTCTGCGTGGAGTTCTCCTGTAAAAAGGATACTTCCAGAGATGTCGCTGCCCTCCTCGGCGTCGAGGATCCCAGCGTAGACGTTTCGAGCCCTAGCTCCCCGGAGCAGAATGACGTGGTCCGACCAGATTTCTTCGACGTCAGCGTCCCTCTGGACGACAACCTCTCGCCCAATCAAGGGGCCGACGACTGAACCACGGCGGCTGATCTCTATCCGATCTGCTTTAGCACCCCTTACTGTCCGGAGCTTGTTTGTTTCTATGCTACGTGAGGCGATCACCGACTCTGCTCTGATTGAGCCGCCCACCATTACGGTTTCGGCCTCGATAGACCCAAGGGTTTCTACGGAACCGCCGACGTTGAGTTCTTCCGAAAGCCTGATCCTGCCGGAGGTGCGGAAGGAGCCGCCTACTCTAACGCTTCTACCCTCGGCATCCCCTATGACGTCTGCGGTGCCCCCGACCCTGAATCTATTGAAAGTGAGACTACCGTCGCTACTCAGCTTGCCTCCGACCTCGATGTCTTCGCCGGTCCCGCCTGCAAGGGAAACGACTCCGCCGACGTCTATATCCCCAAACTTGAGAGGCCCCTTCGCATTGAAGACTCCGCCGACGTCCACCTTCCGGCTTATGCTACCACCGCCAACAGTGGCGGTGCCGCCAACATCGAGTTTCTCAACATTAACTTCGCTGGCAACCTCAAAGGAGCCACCGACATCGATACTATCTGAGGTGACTTGCCCATAACCGTAGAACTTGCCACCGACGTCGATTCTTTTGCTGCGGGTCGTCCCTTGTATCTCAGCGGAGCCACCGACATCGATCCTGTCGAGTTCGGCGTCTGAGCTACATCTTAGTGATCCGCCTACGTCGATCTTATGCGCCTTAGCGGTACCTTTGACTGTCAAAGATCCTCCGGTGCAAATCTCGTGAACCTCGAGGCTTCCTCCTACGTCTGCGTGTCTGCGTATATCGACTCGGTCCGCCTTCATGTCGCCTTTGACCTCCAAGTTCCCCTTCACTTTGATGGAACCGTCGGCGCTCATGCTGCCCTCGATGAGGACTTCGCCATTGTGAGCATCCATTGAGCCCGTCGAGAGATCACCGATAAAAAGACAGTCACCTTTGCACTCGGTTATGCCCGATACCCTCAGACCACTCTGGGGTGCTTCAACGGTACCGATCTCTACGAGAAGATTGCCTTCTATAGCCTTTAGCACCATCCTGACACCTATAACCTGAGTCTCAAAATACGGCATTTCTTCCACTGGTTGAAGCCGTATCTTCACTCTTTTTAAAGCTGAATCACGATGCCTACACACAATTTGTTAGTACGATGAATCCCTCTTTCAAGTGATTATGCAAATTGAGTCCGATTTAAAACTGAGTCGGGGAACGTCGCCTCGAAGAAATATGAACTCAAATTATCAGAGGAGAACATGAAAGCGCTCGAATCTATATCATGGTCATCGAACTAGAGGAGGAGAGAGAGGTATCCTCAACCAAACCCCCAACAGGGTCCTCGACCACTATAGGAAATTCGTTCACTATAAATGAGCGAACATTAGATCTATCTTTTTTCTCGTTTTTCTTTGAGAGTCATAAGTCTATTAACCGTCACCCACATAATTGCTGAGATACCATTGATCGAGATCCGATTTCATGGGAGAGGTGGTCAGGGAGCGGTGACCGCCTCAAGGGTTCTGGCTATTGCTGCCTTCCTCGAAGGGCACCATAGTCAGTCGATACCTATGTACGGTACCGAGCGGCGCGGGGCGCCGGTTACAGCCTTCGTCCGCATCGGTGAAAAGAATAGGATGATCAGAAGTCTTGTCCACAATCCTGACTACGTTGTAATCCTCGATCCCCTTCTCAGGAACACAGTTAATGTAACGGAGGGGCTGAAGTCGAACGGTACAGTTGTGATCAACAACTCGACGCCACCGGAGGAGATCGAATTCACCCAAGAGTACAAAGTGGCAACAGTCGATGCCACCAAGGTGGCGCTGGAAACTATAGGAAGGCCGATAACAAACACCGCGATCCTCGGCGCCTTTGCCAAGGGCACTGGCGAGGTCAAGCTCGAATCACTCATTAAGGCTGTTAAGATGGAGATGTCCGGCCGCAACGCAGATACAAACATCAAGGCATTGGAGCAAGCCTACAACACCACCATCGTCGGCAAGAATCGGGTTGTCAAGGAGTTGAAGAAGGTCACGCAGGTGCCCACGAACAGCCGCGCCGACTGGCGCACCTTCCGCCCCGTCGTCGACGCCGTGAAGTGCACAGGCTGCCAGATCTGCTGGACCTACTGCCCGGAGCATAGTGTTGAAATGATGGACAAAAAAAGTATCATAAACTATGTCTACTGCAAAGGTTGCGGTATCTGCGCCGAGGAGTGTCCCACGAAGGCAATCACTATGGTGATGGAGAGCGAGAAGAAGGAGAGCTAGAAGATGCCCCATACTGAGCTAATGGTTGGTAACAAAGCAGTCGCCTATGGAGCTAAACTCGCTAAGGTCCAAGTCATCTCTGCGTATCCTATTACACCTCAGACAACGATTGTCCAGTACCTCGCTGATTTCATCGCAAACGGTGAACTCAAGGCCAGATTCATCGAGGTCGAGTCCGAGCTAAGCGCGATGGTTGCGGTCCAGGGTGCCTCCTTTGCGGGGGCGAGAGTCTTCACGGCCACATCTGGACCGGGGCTATTTCTCATGCACCACCCGATGATGGAGGGTTCCGACCTCCCAGTCGTCATGAGCGTTGTCCATCGAAGCAATAAAAGCATGCAGCCGGACCACACCGACCTAATGGCACAACGCGACAACGGTTGGATTCAGCTCTACTGTGAGAACAACCAAGAGGCCTTGGACACAACATTAATGAGCTATAAGATCGCTGA
>CAZIAF010000020.1:0-18663 GCA_964537625.1 uncultured Candidatus Bathyarchaeia archaeon | reverse complement strand
GGATAGGAGCCTCAGTCCTACGCCTTTGGCCTAGCTGGGCGACCTCCGCCCACCACAGTTAGCCGGTATCGTACATTTATAGGTTTGCCGACGCGCGGGATGGGGCCTCTGCAGGGAGTCGAACCCTGGTCAAGGGATCCACAGTCCCGTATGCTACCGTTACACCACAGAGGCCGCGCGAAAAGAGGGATACGAGGGATCAATTAAAAGGGTTTCGAGCCCTGCCTTTATCCCCCAAGGTTTCAAACTAAGTAATACCCGATAAATCACATAACGTGAGTGTCGCGTGTAACTGTCTCTCATGAGTTCAATTTAAAAACAAAAGAAGAGTCACGTTTTCTGAAGAGGAACCGGTGCAATGGATGATTACTGAAGGCTCTACCGATCCAAAGAAGAGAGGACTGCTCTTTGGCGTAAGAACCGAGTTCAGCTTCATTGTTGGTAACTTCCTCATTATGGTCTTGAGCTGGCTTGTACTCGACTTCGCCTCAGAGTTACCTGCAACATATTACCCTCTTTATGTTCAAGCCCTTGGAGGTACTGCGGCCACTATTGGTCTAATAGGCGCCGCAGAGCAGTTGGCTCGGGGTTTTGTCCAGATCCCTGGTGGCTATCTTGCGGACAAGTATGGCAGGAAGTGGCTTATCAGCACTATGACGTTCATGGCCGCCTTAGCAAGAATCTTCTATGTTCTAGCTCCATCGTGGGAATGGATCATGGTAGGCGCGGTCCTCGTTGGGGTAACGAACATCTATGGTCCTGCGTTGAACGCGATTGTTGCAGACTCTGTACCTAAGGAGAAACGGGGTATGGCGTTCAGTATAATTAACCTCATAGCCAGCGTTTCCACCACTCCCGCACCACTTCTAGCTGGCTTCCTCTATGCTAGGATGAGTCTCATCCCGAGTATCAGAATAGGATACATGGTAACCATCATAGGTTTTTTGATCGCCGCCCTACTCCGGCTTCGGTTGAAGGAGACTATACAGAATCCCACGAAGATAAATCTCAACGAGATGGCGGCATCTTACCCAGCTTCCTTCAAGGAGAGCCTATCCGTATGGAAACTGGTACCGGCTTCTGCTTTTGTCCTCTTCGTCGTGAATATCTTCACGAGCTTCACAATAGGTCTCTTCCAGCCTGTGTTGACGCTCTATATAATTAACGACCTCGGGATCGACGCAATCTCGTTCTCTTACCTGATGACGATCATGTTTGTTACCATGATCATATTAGCGATCCCCGCCGGGAAGCTCATCGACAAAATTGGCAAGAAGAAGCCACTTTTAATTGCATATCTTTCTTGGCTGATCGCGGCACCCCTCCTGATCTGGGGTGACTTCCCCAGGCTCGTCGTCTCAATGAGCCTAATTGGGCTCCTTCAAGTGCTCTTCAACTCAGCTGAGAACGCGCTCTTCGCTGATCTGGTTCCTAGGGAGCATCGGGGGAAAGCAAATGGCTCCATGGGTTTCTTCAGTCTCATTGGGATGTCAGTAGGGCAGTTAGCTGGTGGCTGGATATACGACAATGTTAGCCACCCGCTTCCCTTCATCCTTCAGCTTGGGCTCATGTTACCTCCATTCTTCTTAACTTATCTCTATGTGAATGAGCCGAAGAAGTCGGAGGAGTAGCTCTATATGAGCCCATTATCCAGCAGGTATGCTTGTAGCTCACGTATACTGAGGAGGATAGCGTTCGGCTTCGCGGCCTCGAGTTTCTCCCGTCTCTGTGTGCCGGTAAGAACTGCGACTGTATAGACCTTGGCGTTATGCCCCTCCTCGATCCCTATGGCGGTATCGTCAACCTTGAGAACCTTGTTTGGGTCTCTGATGTGGCAGTGGCGCATAGTACGCCTGATCATAGCTGGGCTAGGCCGCTCCTCCTCAACGATCTCGCTGCAGGTCCAGTAATCGATGAGGCAGTCTTCCTGCCAGCGGAGGTGCTTGATGATGTCGTGGGTTACGATAGCAGGAAAGCCACTCTCGACGCCAACGGCTACACCATGCTCCTTGAGCCACTTGAAAGTCTCCGAGGTACCCTGGATCTCCTTTACTCTCGCGACGTTTGCTGTGAGTATCTCGACGAAGTCTCGGTAGATGACTTGTGCATTGTCTCCACCAAACATAGTGATGACCTCCTTCTTGTCGCGACCTCTCATGTCATTTAAGGTCTCCATAGGGATCTCCACACCGTGGCGTCGGAAGGCAGCATCATAGCTACGGAGGACGAGAGGCATTCCGTCGATTACGTCATCTACGGTTGTACCCGCCATGTCGAAGACTGCTAGCTTTATTTTCATCATTTCTCAGCTCCACTCATCGACGGTAGTAATCTCTTTGAGAGGCTTCCGTTTCCCCGGTTGGGTCCATTTCAGTTCCCTAGGGTAGCCTAGAGGGGTGATAGCTGCAACGTTCCAACTCGGCGGGATGTCGAGAAGCTCCTTTATTGCCTCGTTATCAAAGAGACCGATCCAGCAAGTTCCTAGTCCTTCGGCGCGGGCAGCCAGGATTAGGTGGGTGAAGCCTATCGCCGAGTCAATGAGGAAGCTCATATCCCCCATATAACCACCGCGATCATGTTTGATGTCTAAACCGCAGGCGACGACAACAACCGGTGCCTCAGCGATCCACATTTGGCCACCCGAGAGTATAGCCATCTTTTTCCTAAGGTCGGGATTCTTGACGAGGATGTATTTCCAAGGTTGCCTATTGCTACCTGAGGGAGCGATTCTTGCAGTATCTAGGACTCTGTTAAGAATCTCCTCTGGCACCTCATCCGATTTGTAGGCGCGAACACTCCGTCTACTATTAACGACATCGTAGAACTCCATGCCTATCAGGTGTCTTGGGACAGTTGATGGATTTAAATGAGGAGCGTCTTGTTAACATCCTATTCACGTGATTTGAGGCTTTTCGGGGTTACAATGATCTTTGGGATGCATTCACCTGAAAGGGAGGAGAAAAAATTATTTTAAAAAAAAATTTTGAGTTTTTAAGATGTTTTATTTACTTTATAATAGCTTTTTTCGGAGATCCATAATACTCCTCTTTCCTTCTCCCTGAGACATCTTTTATCTAGGTGCTTCGCAGATCAGCATCCGACTTATATGCAGACGGCTAACCTAGGTGGTTTGAGAGTGAGCAGACTTTGCTTCGGGACTGAGCCCTTCGCGATAAAAAAGGGACCCGACGGCAATCAAACTCAAGGCGACAAGACGCCAATTGAGGGTGGAGAGATCCTTGCCGAGGCAGCAAGACTGGGAGTCTACATGTGGGACACATCCGACGACTATGGGACCCACCCTCACGTTATGAAAGCCCTGAAGATAGTGAAACGGAGCAGCGTCATAATATCCGATAAGTCGAATGCTGCAACCTACGAGCAGGGCATTAAGGCTGTTGACTTCGCCTGCAAGGACTTGGGGACAGAGTACATCGACATTATGTTCCTCCACATTGTGCCTCCGAAGCCCCTTATCCGAAAGGATGCAGACGGTAAAGAATACATTTCCCAGGACCTCAAAGGCCGAAGGGGGACCCTGAAAGCATACATGGAGGCAAGGGACTCAGGCAGGATCAAGAAGATCGCTCTCTCGACCCATAGCACAGAGACGCTGAACCAGGTTCTTGACCACCCGGAGATCGATATAATCTGCGCCCCTTTAAACAAGATCGGCACATACATCGACGATGGCACCCAGCAGGAAAGACTTGATACCCTAAAGGCGCTCCACGATGTTGGCAAAGGTGTCTACATAATCAAGCTTCTCGCCGCAGGTAGGTATAGGAACGACTCTGAGGCATGTATCAGATACGCCCTAAGCTACGGAGACTTCATCGACGCCTGGAATATTGGAATGTACGACATAACCGACGTTAAGCGGAATCTCGCCATCTTCAACGACGTCTTCGGTTTATGACATCCTCGTTTCTGTTAAATAGATACACTCATATCTATTTTGCATGATCCCTGAGTGCCAAGCCGACCTGATCCTTCTGAATGGAAAGATAATCACCGTTGACAAGAAAAACTCTATAGTTAAAGCAGTCGCAATCCGGGATGGCAATATACTTAAAGTTGGTACAAACGCCCAGGTAAAGCGGGTTGAGGGACCTAAGACCGAAGTCATTGACCTCGAGGGACATGCAGTTCTCCCAGGTTTAATCGATAGCCACATGCACCCCGGTGGGAGTTGGGGTGCCTATCTGATCCGCGGCGTCTCCTGTGGACCCGACTACACAAGCGTTGAGGAGATGTTAGATGCTCTCCGGATGAAGGTCTCCGAGAAGGCTCCTGGTAGCTGGATACTTGGTTATAGTATGGACGACGTCAAGATGGGGCGATACCCGACGAGAAAGGAGCTTGACAAAGTTGCACCCTGTAACCCACTTTATATTCAAAGGCGCGATGGCCATAATGGTGTTGCCAACAGCCTCGCCTTAGAGAAGACAGGGATTACAAGAGATACACCGGACCCTACCCACGGTAAGATTGAACGTGACTCACAAGGCGAGCCTACAGGTCTTCTTCGAGAGGCTGCAAAAGATCTGGTATATCATAAGCTCCCCCCTTATACTGAGGAGGAGTTTTACCGAGGACTCGAGATAGTCTACGAGGAATGCGTACAACTTGGACTCACGAGCATCCAAGCAAGCATGGTTTGCCCAGCCGAGTTCAGAGCTATGCAGCGTCTCAGACGGGAAGGAAAGCTGAAGGTTAGGACCGCTATCCACCTTAGTGGAAGAGACGTCGAAATGGTTGAAGGTGCAATTGCCATGGGTCTCCAAACTCCCTTCGGTGATGACTGGCTTAAGATCACAGCTGCAGAGTGGGTATTTGATACAAGTACAAGCGGAAGAACTGCGGCTTATTATGAACCCTATATAGGTGAACCGACAAACACCGGCATCCTTCTTTATGATCAGGAGGTAATTGAACATAAAGTCTGGGAAGCTCATGAAGCAGGTATCCGGATAGGACTCGACGGTGTAGGTGACAGGGGGATTGACAGAGCTCTTGACGCAATTGAGAAGGCGTTAAAACAGAGACCTAGGCCCGACCACCGACATAGAATAGAACACTGCTGTTATGTGACGCCACAGATTCAAGATAGACTTTTACAATTAGAAGTCATAGACGCTTCCGCAACGGGTTTTATCCATGATCTGGGGGATGCTTACAAGGCTAATAGAGGACAAAAGTCTATGAGATACATGTGGCCTCATCGGACCCTTATCGACAAGGGCATCAAAGCCCCAGGACATAGTGACGCAAGTATCTGTACACCCAATCCATGGTACGGTATCTACGGTATGGTAACCCGTAAAACGAGTGGTGGCAATACTCTCTACTCATCGGAAGGCATCAAACCAATCGAAGCAATAAGGGCATACACTATCGATGGCGCCTATGCTACATGGGAAGAAGGTATCAAAGGGAGCATAGAACCCAAAAAAAAGGCTGACATTATAGTCCTGGATAGAGATCCCCTGAAAATCTCCCACGACGATTTGAAAAACGTGAAGACCATTATGACGATAATAAACGGTAGGATCATCTACCGTCGTTAGAATTTCTCCTTTAATTCATATAATCTTCTATGAGGACTAATTAACTCGGGTGTTTGCACTGATACTTCTAGTTTAGCTAATATGTTTCCGTATCTGAGTTCGCTGTTTTTACATTTGAATGAGCCTAAGTTGGTTGTGGCTTAAGCCCAGTTACCTCTAAAATTTCCTCTTGGATCTCATGAATTGATCTGTCGCCGTCAATGATCCTCCATCTTCCATAGGATACGAGATCTAAAGCCTTGTAGGAGGTCTTGCTCAACTCATCAAGCGACTCAAACCGCTCCATCTTAGTTCGGTTATTGACTAAGCGACGAAAAGCCTCAGCTGGTGTAACGTTAAGGTAGATCAAGTGTCCCTTGGTAGGCACTATCATTGAGAAGAAATGGTAGGCGAACTTATGGATTGGAGCCGGTAGATAAGCCGTACCCATAAGGTAGCGAACGAAGATTACGTAGTCAACTCGCCTCCAGGCATAGAAGGTGATGCTCCGAATTACATCGACGAGGTAAAAAAGGCTCGCAGCGAAATGGGCCTTCTTTCCCTCCAAGAAGAGGTATTCACCCCCTTTAATTCCAAAAAAGTTATCGCTGCTTGGATGGGTTCGCAGTAAATAGGTTTTCCCACACCTCTTAATATGCTTAGCTAGCATGTTGGCTTGGGTGCTCTTTCCTGAAGCATCTAAGCCGTCGATGACGATTAGCGTCGGTTCTAGACACCTCCGCTAAGGAGCAGGAAAGTTGCTGCGCCAGCTAGTGGTACAGCAACATTGTCTAGCCCTTTGGGCGAAATTGCTTCAACGACTGTGACCAAGCAGGCTATGGTAAATGCAGGGACCAACGGATTGAGGGTCAATCCGTAGATCCAGGAGAAGTAGATGAAGGCAAGGGTGAGGCTGAAGAAACTGCCTAGTAACATCCCGAAACTTCCCTCTAGGCTCTTCTTCTCGAACAACTTGTACTTGTGCCTCCCCCAGTATTCACCGAGCATCGCCGCGAGGCTGTCGCCATATGCCATAGGGAAGATCCCCGCTGCTACTATGTAGGGTTTGACACCAAAGAAAAGGGCAAGCGTGCTATAACTGATGGCGTAGAGAACGAGTCCGTTGTGGTGTCCCTCCTCAGTCAAACTGGAGAGCCCCCTCAGCCTTTTACCGAGCTTAATCGGAGAGTAAGGTGTGGCGAGGAGAGTGACTACTATGAAGGGGGAGGCGACGAGGAACGGGTAGATACTCGCCGTAAAGAATGGCATGATTAATGGAAGGTTCCCGATCATCGCATGGAGGACCTTCCTGCTCACCTTCTTCGGGAGTGGTAGCTTGGGCGAGATTAGAATCATTGCTACGATGTAGGCGTAGCAAGCAGACATCACCATCAGGTTCCAGAGAAGATCATTCAAGCTAAGTCCACCGGATAAATAGAAATCCGCATAAACCCAGAATATCAGCGTTCTGGCTATCTTACTATACTCAAGGTTTATTTCATCCGGTTGCCTCTAATCAAACATTTGTGGAGATGAAAAGATGAAAGAACTTGTTCTACCAAAGCTCCCATATCCCTATGAGGCGCTTGAACCAGTAATCGACAAGGAGACCGTGACTCTCCACCATGACAAACACCATAATGGTTACGTCACGGGCTTCAATGGAACCTTGAAAAAGATCGTCGAGGCTCGTGAGAAAGGTGACTTCTCTGCAATCAAGGCGCTCGACAAGGACCTCGCCTTCCATGGCAGCGGCTCAGTTCTTCACGCCCTTTATTGGGAGAACCTCTGCCGCAAAGAGGAGTGCAAGGAGCCCACCTCCGGTACATTCCTCGACCAAGTGATAACCAACTTTGGTGATCTTTCCAAGCTTAAGGCTGAGATGGGTGCTGCTGCGAAGGCGGTTGAGGGCTCCGGTTGGGCTGTTCTTACATGGGACCCCTCCTCGGAACAGCTCCTCGTTCTCCAAGCCGAGAACCACCAGAAATTGACCATCTGGGGGGTCGTACCACTACTCGTCATTGACGTCTGGGAACACGCCTACTATCTAAAATACCAAAACAATCGCGGCGCCTATGTAGATGCCGTTTGGGGCATAGTCAATTGGGCAGCAGTTGAGAAACGGTATAAAGCGGTAAAAAAGTAACCACTCGACTCTCTTTTTAAAAAGAGACGTTTTTCTGCTCCGGTACCGTAAAAGGAGGCCTTTTTCCCTCAAGGAAAGCCTTGACACTCTCAGCGCACCTCTCAGCCATCCGTTTCCTAGTCTCCCAAGTCGCGGAAGCAATGTGTGGAGTCACTAGGGTGTTTTTTAATCTGAGCAACTCATCACCTAGAGGGGTGGGTTCAACCTCAAAGACATCTAATGCAGCACCAGCGATCTTCTTCTCTTTCAGCGCCTCGGTGAGCGCCTTCTGGTCGATGACCGAGCCTCTACTAGTGTTAACAACAAGGGCAGTGGGCTTCATCATCTCAAACTGACTCTTCCCAATCATTCCATGGGTTGAAGGAAGGAGGGGAACATGAATTGAGAGAATGTCACTGGTCTTGAGCAGCTCCTCCAGGGAAACGAATCTGAGACCATAAGTATTCTCCAGATCAATCCGACGTACGACATCACTGTAAATCATTTTTACACCGAAACCAACGCCACGCTTTGCAGCCTCCGCGCCTATGCGGCCTAGACCTAGGAATCCGATGGTTTTCCCAGAGATGTCCCACCCGAATGGGAAAATCTTTTGCCTACTTCCCCATTCATCTCGAGTAAAACGGTCAGCCTCAGGTATTCTACGCATCCAACCGAGGATAAGCGCCCAAGTTAAGTCAGCGACTGCCTCCGATAATACATCGGGTGTATGACAAACATAGACCATCCGATTCGTACAGTCTTCAACGTTGACAGTATCGTAACCTACTCCGAACCTGGCGATTACTCTAAGCTTAGGAGCCCTTTTCAAGTACTCTTCATTTACTAGATCTCCACCGGCGACAATTGCTACTGCCTCAGATAACTCCTGCCTATAGTCTCCCGATACATAAACGACTTCCGCGAGGGACCTCAGCTCCTCAGCGACTTCATTAGGGAAGTTAAGCATCCCGCAGCTGACAAGTACTTTCGGCTTCAAAACAATCGATCAGATTTAGCTACGAGAGCAGTTAAAACTGTCGAGGGAAAAATTAAGGTATCTCCTTCTTCCTATAGACGTGGAACTTTACGTCATTCCCTCTATCAGGGCAATCATAATTGAACTCCTCTGGATCAACCCAAGGGATCCTACCCCCATAGCAGCAGGTCATCAGCGTCGGAAAGAGGTCGTGGTAGCAGTAGCCGCAAATACCACCGGTATTATGAGTATTGATCTCGAACCTGTCACCGACCTTATGGCCGGCACTGCAACTCTTGGCAATTGATATGATTTCAGCTATATAGACTGGCTCTTTAGCCATCAATATCGCCGCGGTTCTCTTGGTTTGTGAGGGATAAAAAGCGTTCGAGGCGGTGGCGTAGACTTTTAGGTCGCTGGGACGATGAATAATTATGACGCTCTTCGATGAGATTGTGAAGGAGACGAAAGGTTTTGAGAAGGTTCTCGGCGTTGCAGTGAAGCACCTAGGAACTGGAGAAACAGCTGTCTTTAATGGTGGCGAGTTATTCCCTACAGCGAGCGTTTTCAAGGTCCCCTTGATCGTGGAGCTCTTTAGGCAATCCGAAGAGGGGAAATTGAGTCTCGATGATAAAATAACTCTGTTTGAGTGGAACAAAGTCCCCGGTTCTGGGATCCTCAAGGAGTTAAGCGAGGGGTTAGAGATTACCATTAGAGACTTGTCGCGACTCATGATGATCCTGAGCGACAACACCGCCACTGATCTCCTGGTCGGGTTAGTCGGGAAAGAGAATGTCAATGCGACGATGCGTGGGCTGGGATTGAATAAGACAGTTGTAATCGCTAACTGTCGGGATATATTGTTCGACTTAGTCGGCGCTAATGACCTTTCGGATGATGAGAAGACTCTTAGCGTCTACTTGGAGAAGGCGAAGGCGGGAACCAATAAGGGGTCGTGGAGCTTAGGCACGGAAAGGAACGATGTTACGACTCCAGAAGAGATGAATAAGCTACTAGGACTTCTCGTCGAGGGAAAGGCAGCTCGTCAAACGAGTTGTGAAGCCATCCTCTCCACAATGGATAAGTGCCAGACCGGCGAGTACCGTATTCCAAAGTACCTACCAGTTGACAAAGTTAAGATGACACGTAAGACAGGGAGCCTCCCAGGTATTAGGAACGATGTTGGCGTTATCACCATCCTAGCCACTGGGGATAAGTATTCTCTAAGCTGTTTAACCAAAGGAGCTATCGACGTTTACGCTGCAGAAGAAGTAATAGCTCGCGTCAGCAGGAACATCTACCATTACTTTGCTAATAAATAGCTCAAGTCACGACACTGAGAACATGCATTTTTTTTAAAACACTATACAATTTACGCGGTATCCTTTTACTGAAGACGATGTCCCTCTTTGTTGATATTCGGATGTCGCAGATCGAGGGCAAGAACCCGGTATTAGAGACCCTAAAGAAGGGTGGAATCAGGAAACTAATGGTCTTAGAGAGCTCCACAGAGGACCCAAAGATCAAAGAGATCATCGAGCTGGCAAGGAAGAGGCGAGCACCATTCGAGCTCGTTACGCGGGAGGCATTAGATAAGATCTCAGAGACCCGACGCCATCAAGGAGTAATAGCCCTCGTCGAAGCGCCTTCTTATGTCTCCCTTGAGAGCGTTGTTGCGAAGGCTGGGAAGACGCCCTGTGTCTTGATCCTAGATGGTATCCAGGACCCCCAGAATCTAGGGAGTATCCTTCGTACGGCAGACGCAGTGGGTGTCGACGTTGTACTTATTCCGAAGAGAGATGGTGTCGGTTTGACACCAACGGTGCTCCGTGTAAGCATGGGTGGTAGTGCTCATATTCCTGTGGCAAGGGAGAATATTTATCCCGCTATCAAGCTTCTGAGAGATGAGGATTTCAAATTAATAGCTGTTGACGCCTCCGGCGACCACGACTACTGGGAAGAAGACCTTTCTGGCGCTATTGCCCTTGTCTTCGGCGGCGAAGGGGAGGGCTTAAGTCCAACACTACTCGATAAATGCCACAAAGTAATTAGGATACCCATGAAAGGATACGTGTCTAGCCTAAACGTTGGCGTCTCTACCGCTGTTATACTTTACGAGCGGATAAGGCAACAGGAAGCTAAGCGATCTAAGCAGAATCGGTGAGTAGCAGGCTAGTCGTCATAATTGCGGAGAGGTATTACTCCCCATTAGGTGACTTAGATATCTTCCTTTATGTCAAGACAAAATAGTTGAGTCTAAACAACCAGTTTTTTCGTAGAAAGTTCGTAGGTAGCGAAGACAACTATCGAATATACAAGCTGAATGGGGGATTCGGTGAGTGGATATACTCTAAATCATAGATTTCCCGATATCTTTTAGGTAACGTTTTTAGGGGATCGTCTTCGGACTCGATCTAGTATGTCGAAAGGTAAGCGCCCCAGTTGCATCGGAATGCTCAGCGAGGATGAGGATTGTAAGTCATGTGACTGGCGTCTTGAGTGCGATACAATGACGAAGCAGCTTGAAGCTGACGCCTATAGGGGAGGCACGCACATCCGCATCACCGGCAAATACAGTGAGAGAAAATATAAACCGAAAAAGGTTCCCTAACTGTAAGCGAGTTCCTGACTGACTCTGCTATCTCCGTAAACCTTCCTTACTATTATTAGGTTGACGCCCTCCTCCTAACCCGCTCATGATGAGTTACCAGCAGTACCTGCTGATCTCTCTACTGCTTCTGATTATATAATCCAATAAATGCGGTACGTTCTCCGAGTCCACCGCGTCGGTAGGCTCATCGAGGATTAATAGGTTAGGAAAGTTCATGACCTTGAGTAATGCAAGCCACTTTGCTGATGCAAACAGGCTTTGATGCCCACCACCCACGCGCCAAGCGGTAGCGAATGTGGACTTCCCTTAGGCTGAATGCGCGCGCTTTAGATTAATATCTAAATGTCTATATCTTGATGTAATGTGTGGTTGGCTTGGCATCTTACCCCATTGACTGGTCTGAGAGGACTCACAGAGTCAGGGAGCGCGATGCAAACCGGTGCAGCATATGTGGCCGGAGTAATCTTACACTTCAGGTTCATCATATTGAGCCGGTTTCAATAGGTGGAAGTGCTGGTGAGGAGAATTTGATAACGGTATGTAAGGCCTGTCATCGGAAACTGCATCTTAACTCGGTGAAAGGTGAAAAACATGATCCTCTTCAATCATGTGGCTTTTTTTGTAGCAACTGTGATAGGTTTTACTCCGTTGTCTATGGACGGTCGCATGATCAGGTTTGTAGCATCTGCAGTACACATCTAGTTCCCTGGTTCAATGAGAAAAGGGATTGATCAGCTCGGAGAAATGATTGAAGAGGTGTTACCCTCCTTCCTGACGCGGTAGATGAAATCTGCGACTGTCTCAAGCTCCTTTTCGTGAGATACCAGAATCACTTGCTTGCAGTCGAGCTCCTTTAGGATGTCCCTCATCTTGAACAACTGTTCCTTGCTGAAGCCGTCGGTGGGCTCATCTAGGATAAGTAGGTTGCTCTTCATTGTGCTTGTCACCTGCTTAACAATTGTGTTTAACGCTAGGCGGTACGCGAGGGCGACTGAGGTCTTCTCTCCACCGCTTAGGCTCTCGACCTCCAGCTCGTATCCGCTCTGTTCAACGATTGGTGTAAAGTTCTCGTCTATTAGCCCCTGAAGTTCTTCAGACTCAATTAGTTCCCCGAACCATCGCCTGAATAGTTTGTTGAACTCCTGGTTGAGGCTCAGTAGGATGTTTTTCTCGATTGATTGGAAGCTGGGTATTAGTATCTCGCGGAGCCACGTCTCGATAATCTGGAGGCTCTCTGCTTGTAACAGGTTCTCCCTGTACCGATTGAGGTCCTCCTCAAGTCGCACAATCCGTAATCTAGCAGCATCAACCTCCTCGTTGAAGGCCTTGACTTGGGTGGCCATAGTCGCCTCATCTTTTAAGAGGGTCTTCTCCTTCTCTTGGAGCCTTGATAATTCTGTATCTAAGCCCTCGTACTTCTTTATCTCATCGGTAATTTTGTTTAAGTTCTCCATCTTCTCTTGGACCGCACTATTCAGGCGGACCTTATCGGACTCTAATGTTGTGTAGCTGCTGGTCAGCTCGGGGATTCTATCGGCGGTCGCTTTCGACCCATTGTAGTCTTCCTCTATCTGCATTTCCTCAAGCTGGACGCTTCTGGTTCTCAGGTCGTTGTATCTTTGCACGTGGGGTTTGAGTTCGCTTGTCTGAGACTCAATAGTTGCGATTTCCTGTTTTTGCTTGTTGGCGAATGCATCGTTTTCTAGCTGAGATTCTAGGTCTGATTTTTCACTCTTGGCAGTAGCTTCGTCCGCTAGGTATCTCTCTCGTGTCTCCCGGTCTTTCTTCAGAGCTACTTCTTCGAGCCTTAGGTTGTTTAGCCTCTTTTCTTTTCGTTCGCTTTCAGCTAATTTGGCTTTACCCGCTCTGATTTTCTCATCTATCTCCAATAATGTGGTTTTTTTATCCGAGATCTCTTCGTCGATCTTCTTTATCTCGCTTTGGATCTTGGACTCTAGGAGCTTATAGTGGGTCTCGCTCAGTTTTTGATGGCAGCGTGGACAGGTAGCACCTACTCCTAGAGAGCTTATGGTTCCCCACTCGTCACTCTTTTCACTCTTTTTTGCTTCCAGATGCTTGGTCTCTTGCTGAGTGATGTTGTAGTTTTTCTGGTTTTGTGTGTTATCTTCTCGAAGCGTCTCCAGGCTCGCTGTCTCACCTTCCAAGGAGGCTATATTTGAGGATAATTCGGGCAGCTTTGCAAGTTTTTTCTCGAGCAAACCTATTTTCTCGGTGAGATCAGTTTTTTTATTCTCGACGGTTTCTAGTTGGGTCTCAAGTTCTTCCCGTTTAGAGTTCATTTTTATTTTGATTAGTTCCATCTGATGTTTCAGGGATTTGTCAAGATCGTATTTTCTCTGCAGTTTTGGTAATTCAGACCTTATCTGTCTGTATTCTTCGTATAGTGGAGCAATTTTCTCGAGGCGTGTCTTGCTCTCTTTAGCTGTGGCGAGTTTCTGTTTTGCTTCAGTCAATGTCTTTGTGTTGGTGGCTATGTCCTCGTCCAGCCTTTTCTTCGCCTGATCTAGTAGTTTGAGTTGCTGAACGAGTGCAGTACGTTCTAACTCGGTCTTCTTCTTCTCAGCTAATTCGTTTTGAACGTGTAGTATGTTAGACCCTAGTTTTTCTAGTCCTTTTTCTGCTGACTCTATTTTATTGTTTAACTTTTCGATACTGTTTTCTTCCTCAGTTTTCCTCTCTTGGACTAGTTCTGCTTCGTCCTTTGATTTTTCAAGGGCTCTAACCTCACTCCTGAGTGTCGATAAGATAACGGTGGCGTTTCCAGCCGCTATGCTGTACTCCTCGACCCCCAGCGCCTTCCTAAGTGTCTCCTTTCGACTCTCGGGTTTTTGTCTGATCACCTCACGCATTTGCTCCTGAGGGGTGAAGACAGCGTAGCGATAGATTACGCTCTGGCTGCGTGGGCTTGTTGGCTCTTTAAAGTCTAGAATCTGCAGGGCTCTTCGCTTCATATTTGTGGCATTGTAGCTCGTTTGAATGCTGTCTTCGATTATATAGCATGAGTCCTGGCCCACATTACCTCTCTTTCGGGTTAGTCCTCTGCCGAAGGTGTATTCCTTATCGTTCACATTTATGGTGAGTTTAACGCTTCCCTCGTTTTCCCCGACTCTGAGGAGGTGTGAGCCGCTCTGGTCTCCTAGGCCGAATAGGGCGAACTCGACGGCGTTGAGTATGCTTGATTTACCCGAACCGATGTCTCCTTCGAATAGTGTGATGCCATTCCTGAAGTCTATTTTTTCGTCTTTGTAACTGCGGATGTTAACGAGGTGGAGCGATAGAAGGTTCATTGCAGACTCCTCCTCGGCAAGATCTGGTAGACCTCTTTGCTCATACGTTCTTCGAAGTCGGCGTTGGTCTCACCCTCCTGCTTCTCAGTCTTTAGCAACTCGAGCATCTTAGAAGCGAGACCTAATCCCTTATCGCCCTTGAACTCGACTTCGACCCATCGCCGCGTCTCATCTGAGTAGCTTCTCGGGATGGCAAAGTCCTTCAGGGACTCTGAGAGAACCTTTGACTCTATCTCCTTCACCGACTCCCCCTGAACCTTTATCTCTGGAGTCTCTTTGGTTGATAATCCTCTCCTGTTAATGTAGACGAACTCCGAGCCCTTCTCCATCAGCTTTTCTCGTATCTCGTTCCAGTCGATGTCGGTGACGAGCCCTAGAGTCAACGTGCCATCGACTTTCAGGAGCATTATCTTTTCCATTGGCTCAACCTCGTCGACAAGTTTCCTAAGAGTCCCTGAGAGTTCTCTCGAGGTCCTGTTGTCACCATGAATGTGGTGGAACTCTATCTTAGGGTAGATTGTCTCGATGAAGCTTACTTTTTTTACCTTGTCTTCGAATTCAACCAGAATGTAGCCCCGTTTCATCCCCTTCGCAACATTTTCCAAGTCTGAGAAACTTGAGCCAAAGAGGGCTCCTGGATAAGCTATTCTGCCAAAGTCCGTTTGGTCGTCATTGAGGTACTCATGTATGTGACCCCCCGCATAGTAGTCAAAGCCCCTCGGGAGGTAGCTTCTCTGAACCCCTGCGTCGTATGATGAGGATAAGGGCTTGATCTCGTTAATCGCCGAGTGTAGTACGAAGATTCTGAACCCATTCCACGCCTCAAGGCTTTCTCTGTCCAATATCTCGTAGTAATCGCGCTCCATTGAGTAGCTCCTGCCAGATATTCCGCAAAGCTTTGCACCCGTCTTCTCATCCGTAACGCAGCGAAGTTTTATCTTATCATCCTCCATGTATGGGTTCCACACTTTGGTTAGGAGGCTCCCTGCGACGAGTATGTCGATGATCGAGGTTGAGTTAGGGCTATAATCGTGTGAACCAAAAACGACGTAGATTGGAACCCCTAGCTTCGCCGCCTTCTGGAGTTGGATTACGACTCTCTTAACGGAGTCTAAGTCAGGTATATTGACGTGAAAGATATCTCCGGAGATGATTATGAAGTCAACCTCTTTTACAAGAATGTCGTCGATCGCTTTTTCGAAGGTCTGAAGATTAATTTCCTTGAGCTTGTCGTCTCTCCATGCGCCTATGTGGATGTCAGCTAGGTGCGCGAACTTCATCGTTGTTACCCCACTAAGCCAATTCGCTTACTCTGCTTATTTTCAAGAAAAGGTTTGATGTAATCCTCGAAGAGGGGAATCTGTATCGGTATAGCGAATTTGGTGAAGACGCTGCTGATTATCGCCTCTCCCACGTCGAGGCTCGCGATGTTCTGGTCATCCTGGGAGAGGTCTTGTGAAGCGCTGGTGATGATTGCATCACGCTCTTGTTTTAGCTCGTTACCTAAGATGATCTTGGTGTTCATGTTCGCGAGAACCGTACGCGGTATTAGACTGGTTAGCTGGGTTATTGCCGTGAGACCGATCCTGAACTTCCTTCCCTCCCTGGCGACGTCACTGTAGATGTTTGAGCCACTCGCCATCGCCTCCGCGCCTAGCACCCTCGGCGCTTCCTCGATTAGCACGTTCAAGACAGGCTTCTGCTCGAGGGTTCCCTGCTGTTTGAATAGTTTGTATTTGTTGAGGGCCTCATTGATTATTATGCTTCCAACGAGCAGTTCGACCTGGTCTGAGAATAGGCTCGTGTCGATGATGACTTTTCCACCGGACTCAAGCTTCTTCAAGATCTCAAGAAGGGTTGTTTCACCCCGTGTGTTGCTGAATGTCCCTGTCCTACACTGGATCTCATCGTTTTCGTCTATGTATATCCCAAGCGATGTAGATAATCTCCTCTTCAGAACCTGCCTTGTGATCTGCTGTACCCCAGAAAGGTCTTCATCCCTCATTATGGCTTCAATCCATCGTTCATTATAGGTATTTGAAGCAACGTGGAGCGCATCCGACTGAGCCTCAGTGAACTCAATTATTCCCCTGAAGTGACTGAATCTCACAGAAGACAGGTTGAAAACTAGCAGAATGGAGCCGGGGGTGGCCTTAGGAGAATAATATGATATGTACTTGGAAGATTCAGGGTGATCCTTCAAGCCCTTACTGTGTCTACCATAATACTCGTCGTGGGGATCAAGGATCAGTAACCCAACCTTATTGTTGGGGATAAGGCTCCAGACCATAGTCTTCACTAGGTTACTTTTACCTCTACCAGTCGTTGCTGGCACCAATATGTGATGGGTTAGTGCCTTCTCAGCATCTAGGTTCACTTCGACGTCGATTATCTTCGACCCACTTCTAATCTTACCGAGATAAATTGGGTTTTCGGGTTTCTTTATGAACTCAAGATCCTTACTTGTGACTTGCCTGACCTCGTTTAGAAACTTGGGCAGGGTCTTCGGTATCCGTATCAAACCATTTTGGAACTGCACAACGGCCTTGACCTCAGCGATCACATAGTTGCGGAGGTTAGGATCCATGAAGCCCAGGTCGGTTGAGTATCCTTCAACCATCATCCCCGATATCATCTCCAAGCTCTTCGTGGAGATCAGGCTTCCATAGCCTAAGTCAAACACCTGTAGCAAAGTGTGCCCATCCGGGTTATCCGCAACGAGAAGATCTCCAAGTTCTATGACCGCATCACTTTTTTGACGGATCATCAAGTGGCCATGTTTTCCTCTCACGAGACTACCAACTACCTCAAGTTTCGCCATTCAATCACCTATATCTCATCAAGTACGCTATGAGCATCCGTTGCGTGGATGAATGCCTCTAATTCACTCCATGAACCCAAGCCGCTTAAAGCTGATAGAAGCTGTATCCGGAAGGGTTCTATTTCCTCCTCTCTAACGCGGGCTATCCTATCCGCTTCAATCAAACCGTAAGGGTATCCAGGGAAAGTAAGGTCATTAGCATTCCTTGCTAACAATCCGGTGACTTCGTTAAAATCACTCATATCCTCGGCTTGGGAATCAAGTATCTCAAACCTGAATACATGCTTTGAACGAGGATGCAACTTTACAGCCAGCATCACTGCTTTGTGGTCGGGTGCTTTTATGTCGACGATTGGGTGATAATACCACCTTTTGTTATTCAATTCATTTCTGTTCGCCATGATCGATATTGCGGAGAACAGCGGCATCCCGCTGTCGGTGAAGAGGTTACTCGTTTTGGCGAGCCCACTGAATAGCACCTTCTTACTGAGGGCCTCCTCGTAGGCCCTATTCGCGTATTTACTCTCCCCCGTCACAGAGGTCTGCAGAGAACCATCACGCACGAGAAGATCGCCCTCGCTTAGAACCGATCTGCACAGCTCCTCGGCGAGTCTCCACTCGATGAAGACTCTCGACATATTCGCCACCTTTGTGAGAGGAGCCCTATGTAACCCATCCATCAGGGTTCGGTCAAAGGAATCAAATAGCAAATCCTTCGCGTCTGGCAAAAGATACTGGAAACTATCTGAAGCGGGCATCACCTCAACTGAATAATAGATATCCCTACCCCTCTGCTCGGCGAAGGCAGTGGTGAAAAAGTCAAGGCTCGAGGGAATACTACCCTCATCGATTTTAACAGTGTCCTCGTAGATGCAGTAACCTACTCTGGTGAGATGGACGACGAAGCCGGGTGTGTTCAGGATTTCAATGTTACCACCGTCAACGTAGCAGACACATGACCCATCCCCATTGGGAAGGATCTCATTGAAGTTACCGAGGGAGAGTTTCTTGGGAAAATATCGGGGGTCCCCGAACTGAGGGTCACCGAGTGACCATTTCTTCAACCGTTCGGAGCATTTGAAGGCAATTTTCTCGTAGGGTATCAAATAATTCCCACAATTACATCATTCCCAATTTTTATTAAACTATGTATAATATGCGATGCGCGCGTATTTGGAATGAAACATATGATGAAAGAGGAGAAGAGAGTGCAGTGGCGGCTCCTCCTGAGCACCCAGGTTGGCTAGACGCAGGTCCGCATTACCCTCCT
>CAZIAF010000019.1:0-18737 GCA_964537625.1 uncultured Candidatus Bathyarchaeia archaeon | reverse complement strand
GGGTTTGTTCCAGACTCGAATTCACCCTTCTTAGCGGAGATGAGCATGATGGCTCCGTCCGCCTGGCTGGCTCCTGTAACCATGTTCTTGACGAAGTCGCGGTGGCCGGGGCTATCAATTACTGTAAAGAAGTTCTTAGCGGTCTCAAGTTTATAGAAGGCGAGGTCGATAGTAATTCCGCGCTCTCGCTCCTCCTTGAGCCTATCAAGTAGCCATGCGAATTTGAAGGACTCTTTACCTAGAGCCTTGGACTCGGCCTCCATGTCCTTTGCGTATTTTTCGTCGATAGCGCCGGCGTCGTAGAACAGGTGACCGATGCTCGTGCTCTTGCCGTGATCAACGTGTCCGATGATGATCAGGTTAATGTGTGGCTTAACTTTACTGCTCATTTCTCAAATCTCCTACTCAATCCGACTTGGATGGTGGATAAAAAGGTTAGGTTCACTCGTATAAACCATACTACTTCTGGCGGGGAAAAATGGAGATTCGTTGTATTTCATTGATCTAATACAAAGTTAGGTCCATGCGTAAAGTTTAAACATGTCAGCCGACACCGGAAGGTGGAGACTCGTTTGACTAATGGTATGTTCTCTGCCCGCAGACTCAAGAACACGCGGAGAGCCATGCGGTACAAGAGCAAGGACTATGTCCTCCGTAGGAAGCGTAATGCGGAGAAGAAGGACCTCCTCCAAGGTGCGCCCATGGGGAGGGGCATTGTCCTACAGAAGGTGGGCGTCGAGTCCAAACAGCCGAACTCCGCAATCCGAAAGTGTGTTCGAATTCAGATAATTAAAAATGGTCGACTCGCCACGGCATTCTTGCCCGGCGATGGCGCCTTGAACTTCGTCGACGAGCACGACGAGGTTACAATTGAAGGAATCAGCGGTCCCCGTAGTCGCTCAATGGGCGATATCCCCGGAGTTCGCTACAAGGTCAACGCTGTCAATGGTGTCTCGCTCAGATTGCTTGTTATTGGTAAGATCCAGAAGCCAACAAGATAAACATATAAATTTTTTTTTCGTTTTAATGAGTAGCTTGGATCGCTTTAATCTTCGTCTCGCCTATTTTGAGGCACGGCACAAAGGCAACAGCTAATAAGATTGCTGAGAGGAAGAAACAGGTTGGTGTACCGTATACCCCCATGACGAAGGTCATGATTATCGGTCCCAAGATGGAGCCTAGGTCGAAGAAGGTTCGATAGGTGCCTATCGCGGCTCCCCTATTCTCGGGCTCAACAGCCTCAGCGGCAATTACCGGGCAGACTATCCAGATAGCGCCTGTTGTGATACCTATACAGAATAGGATTATAGCACTCAGCATAATACCCGACGAGAAGTTTAACACCAGCGTCATAATTGCTGTGCTAGCAACACCGAAGAGGAGTACAGGTTTCCTGCCTATCTTGTCAGCGATCGAACCCATCACGAGCATAGCTATAACGTAACCCAGAGATCTCGCCCCCATGATTAAGCCGATGTCGGTAAGAGACATGCCAAGACTCTCTCTAGCGAAGAGTGGGTATACCGTGTAGATGACGCCGTTGCTCAGAATGAACTCCATCAGAGTAGCGAAGGAGACAATTAGTAGCGTCTTATTTGAGAAGACCTTGGGCAGTGAGGAAAGTTTCAGAACCGCAACTGCAGGCATAGCTGCTGACTCCTTTCTTACACTTTTAGGAATAGCGAGCAGGGCGACAGATACGGCACAAAGTGCAGTAGAAAGAAAGAAGCCTCCTTTGAAGCCGAGTAGTGTTATCAGGTAACCACTGAACGTTGAGCCAAGAATACTCCCTCCAAACTCGACACCCTGAAAAATACCCATCGCGGCTCCACGTTTCTCAGCTGAGAACATGTTCACGATGAATGTCATAGAGACGGCGAAGAACAGAGGCGCGCCAAGACCCTGTAAGGCGCGGGCAAGGATTAATTGATAGGGATCGGTAACGAAAGCGTTCCAGAAAGTCCCAAGAGTAGTTAAGATGAGCCCCAATAACATGGGCCAATAGTAGCCAAAACGAGCGGAAATGAAACCACTAGGGATCTCCAGTAAGACCCTGGCGACCCAATAACCCGCGACCGAGAAGCCGATCATGACACCGGCTGCGCCGATCTCCTTAGCGAAGATTGAGAGAAGAGGGTTAATTAAACTCACACTGAACATCGCTGCGAGCCCAATGACGCATAATAGAACAAAGGAGAGGCTGTAACCCTTGAACGACATGTTATCTTACGGGAAAAACGTCGATAGTTAAAAGCTTGCTTCCCTTTCGGTAAGCCTTTTATTCCTGAACCTACTCTTCCCCTCTGCAATTCGAGGCGAATCGGCTAAGTGAGCGAGGAACAAGAAATATCAATTGAGGCCACCACAGCTGGCACCGGCGGTATCAGATTATTCGGCGAGTGGAGCTTCGAGAATATCGAAGTCAGGGACCCCAGCCTGAAGAGATATCTCAAGATCGCGCCGATCTTCATGCCCCACTCCGGTGGTCGCCACTCGGCCAGAAGATTCCGCAAGAGCGAAATGAGCATCATTGAACGCCTCATTAACAACCTTATGAAGCCTGGAAGCAGTGGTGGAGACAAGGCGAGGGTAACGAATGCGGTCAGAACCGCCTTCAAAATCATCGGCATAAAGAGCGGAAGGAACCCCATCGAGGTACTCGTCCGCGCTGTCGAGAACTCAGCCCCCAATGAGGACACGACCCGTATTGGCTACGGTGGAGTCGTCTATAGACTAGCAGTCGATATTTCGCCTCAGCGAAGAATAGACATCGCCCTCAGGTTCCTAACCAAGGGGGTAAAGGAGCAGACCTTCGGTAACAGAAAGACCTTCGAGGAGATCATCGCGGACCAGCTCATCGGCGCAGCTAACAACGACGGTAACAACTTCGGCGTTCGTAGAAAACGCGAGATGGAGCGCGTGGCGTTCTCCTCCAGATAAAACCATTTTTTAAATATCTTCTACATTAAACTCCCCGCAGCGAATGCTAAAAGCCCGAATAGCATCCAGTAGAGAACTTGATTCTTCACCCTACGGCTCGTTTCACGGCTATGATCCCTAATTAGCATCACCACACCATAGAGGAGGCCGATATCTGTTACAGCAACGAATGGGAGATACCAATAAGAGACATATCCTAGTAGTATAGGGGCAGCTGAAGCTGCGACAGCCACGATATAGAAGAAGGAGGCCAGGTACGCCGCCTTTTCGGAGCCAAAGGAGACCGCTATAGTTCTAACCCCCCTAGCTTTATCACCCTCGGTGTCGACGATGCCCTTGGTCACCTCCCTACCTGTATTTGAGAGGAACGCGAGGAGACTGAAAAGTAGAGCGTTGGAGACGTTTCCGGCGATCACTCCACCATAGACGAAGGGGAGGGCAATGCAAGTGCTTACCATTAAGTTTCCGGGGAAACCGGTCCGCTTCCCCCAAGCTGAGTAAGATATCATAACTAGCCAGCTGAAAACGGCAATACCTAGTGTTTCTATGCCCGTTAGGTAGGCAGCTGCGATCCCAGCGATGCTCAGGGAAACTGAGTAAACGATCGCTTCTTTAGGCGTCACATCTCCACTGGGGATAGGGCGTGTAGGTTCGTTGACGTCATCTATATCTCTGTCGAAATAGTCGTTGAAGACCATCGCGCTACCTGTCAAAGTGAAGCCTGTCACGAAAGCGAGGGCGAGAGGGGTTAGCAGTAGAGGTGAATTAAACTTCGCGGAGACGACGAAGCCTACTAGTATACCGACACCCATCATTACTGAGTTAACCGGCCGAAGAATCCTAAAGAAGCCTCCAAGCCTGCCCATTGTATACGCAGATTCGTCACTTCCCTATTAAAATACACTAATTTAACTTTAATTAATATTTCAAATTAGTATAAAGCTTGAGCGAATTGGGATGTTGCTCAAACATTCATTGGACTCAGCGTACGGTAAGTTGAGTATCTTAGATGATGTTCTTGATATTTGCAGCTGAGAAAGTAGTCGAAAGAGGCTCATTAGATTGCTAGGGGTAGGATAACCCTTAGAAACCAAAAGTCGTTCAGCTGTAAGATTTAGCGACGAGAGGGACAGTAGGTGTATGGAGAAGACAAATATATAGGCCTCTATCCCCGCTCCAACCGAACCTTTTCTCCGAATGGGATAAGTTTGAGGAGTTTTACATTGTTCTCTATTCTCCCGAAGATGTTAACAAGGCTGGCAAGTTGGATCTCATTTCCCCTGCTTGCGGGTGTGAGGCCGAAGAAGAGGCATGCAGCTTTACCAGGTGGCCAATAGGCCACGTCCCCTATGTTAACGATGGACAGGGTTCTCTGTTTCAACCGATATCGAGGTAGAAAAGTAGATCTCATCGCCCCAAAGGTTAGCCTTACCTTCGAGGGGGAGCTTTTCCCAAAAGGCGTCGGCGGTGAGTGGGTTCTCATCGGTTAGATCCGCGAACAGAGTCCCAACCGATGAAGTCAGTATCTTTATTCTCCGAGCCAAATTGTTCACTTTCCACGTATTCCCCCTGGTTCTGCTTAAGCTTTTTACCCTTTGAGGGGTTCTATGGTTGAACCGCAGGTGATGAGATGAGGATAAGCCGTGGTCTAAGTCTCGCTGTTACAATATTACTATGTTTGTTAACCTTGACGTCAATTCAACAAGCACATGCGGCTGAGACGCTCACAGGGAAGGTTACGGACAACCAAGGACACCCGCTGAGGGCGACCGTTGTCACGTTCACGAAACAGCAGCTTGTTAGAACAACTTCAGCAGGGAATGACGGAGCCTTCAGCATGATCTATGATGCAAATGTGGACTCTGCGGTCATCTTCTACGACGAACCCACGACCCCCGGATACGACTTCGGACCAACCATGATCACTCTAGGAGCGGCGAGGAACCTTACCGTCGAACTTAAGCCCGCCGCGTCAGTGAAGATTATAGGAGACATCCTTTTCGTTGACACGGAAAATATCCCTTCAGGATATATCTATCATGTAGTCGACTCGAACGGAGTCGTCTTGCGTCCCAATGGGTTTCCTCTAAGCTTCAGCACGAGGCAGGAGGGGCTCAGGATCCCGGGATTATTACCAGCCATAGTCGTTATTCCAGCTGACTTACCCTTCAGGCTATCCCTTAGCTCAACGCTTCTAATCGGTAATAAACCGGTTGCACGCTCCTTCTTCTCGGATGTTCAAGAACCCCTTGAAAAAGGTACATTAACGGAGTTCGACGTTAGAGGACTGACCCTGAAAAATAACCTCGTTATAGTAGAGGCAGCCCTCACAGAGGCGAAGCAAAAAACAGTCGATTTGGAGAAACTCGGCTTCTACATAGTAAGAGAGAAGGGCATCCTCTCCAGCGCTGAGATCAGCTTCGCTTCTGCGAACCTGCTATACGAATCTGGTAGATATATAGATGGTTTAGACGTAGCGAAGAAGAGCTATATTGATGCTAAAAGGACCATTGGTGACCTCAACAATCTTTACGTCGACGCGTCGTCGTCTGTTTATATACTCATCGGATTCCTAGCAATAGCATCAATCACAGCGGGGTATCTTTTCGCGGATGTACTCCCGCGTCAAGTGCTTCTTAGTCTTAGCTTCTTCACTGGTGCTCTTCTGGTGCTTAATCGGGTGTACCCAGGGACCGCAGCGACAACAATCCAGAGTTTCATCATCACATCTATTATTTCCTTTCTCGCCGTCATGGGTATCGCGTTTCTTTTCCCGAAACTCTTAAAAAACATTGGTAGCGACGGTCAAATTGGTCTTCTAGCCCTCTTGGTACCGGTTGTCTCCATCGCTAAGAGGAGCTTGAGGAGAAGGAGGCTCAGGTTCTTCCTCACTCTACTCTCCCTGAGCGTTATGGTGACGAGTTTTGTTGCTCTCACCTCTCTATCCGAGGGCTATGGCCTCATGTCCTTGCGGGTGTCTAAAACCCCTACGATTACCCCGGGTGTGGTTCTCAGAGACTCAACGTGGACCGAGGCGGTACCAACCTTTATCTTATTCTCCGACATGGAGGTCGCTTGGCTCAGCAGACAACCCGGCGTGGAGGTAGTCTCCCTTAAAATAGAGAATATGCCCCAGCTTAGTCAGCTCGACAACGTCAAAGGGGCCCCAATAAACACAATAGTCGGCATCGAATCAGCTGTGGAATCGAAGATACTCCCATTAGACTCAATGATAGTTGAAGGGAAGCTTCCCGGCTCCGGTGGTGTTGCTCTAAGTAGAGTACTCGTTAATACGCTGAACCTCAAGATCGGAGATACTGTAAAGATCAAGACTCAAACACTCAAGCTCGAAGGTGTTTTTGACGATGTAGTAATCGAACGGTTCTCCGACCTAGATGGAAGTAGGTATCTGCCAGACAGATTGGTGAACTTAGCCCAGCCGGGTGATCCACCCTTAATAGATCGTATACTCAGTAAGGGCTTTGAAACTGCTATAATTGATGTTGAGAGCGCCAAGATGCTGCCACCCCTCGTTGTGACTCGTATCGCGGTTAAGGTAACATCCAATACACAGGACGCCTTCGCTGAGAAGATCGCGCTACTACGGGGGTACCAAACGTGGTCTGCTTCCGATTTTGGAGTGGTCTATAAGAGCCTCGGAAGCTATCTTGAGGGAAAAGGCCTGCCACTAATTATTCCATGGGCGATAGTAGTACTGAATGTAGTTGTCACAATGCTCAACTCCCTCTTTGAGAGGAGACGTGAAATCAGCATCCTCTCTTCGGTTGGATTGAATCCAGCAGAGATCGCATCGATCTTTGTAGCAGAGGCGTCAATAACTGGCTTCATCGCCGGGGGACTCGGCTACCTAGCAGGGATAAGCTTCTACACTTTAATGCCCCTAATCGGGATCACACTTGAAGTCCACCAGAAAGTATCAGCGATCTGGAGCTTGGCAGCCATAGGCATCGCGATCTCAGCGGTGCTCGTAGGCGCCTTCGCCGCTTTGAGGAGCAGTATAGTAATCACACCAAGCCTCCTGAGGAAATGGAAGATTGAGGAGGGAAATGGGATAGGATCATCTTGGGAAGTCCCGATTCCGATGAGGTTGGAGCTCGAGGACATAGATGGATTCATCAATTATTTGTTAAGGCGGCTCCGGGGATTCGAGAATGGTGAAGTGAGAAGGACTGCGAACATAAAAACCGAGAAAAGGGGGAACGCGAGCGCTGTGACATTCATCTTCAAGTCGCCGCAACCGTCAACCGGTAATTTCTATACGAGGAACACGGTGCTAATCGAGCCTAGGGACGGGGGATACTCTTTGAGACTCGAGTCAGTAGGCAGTCAGGAGTGGGTACATGAGACAGGAAGCCTTGTAAGGCTCATCACAATGGAGTGGAGCAACCGCGTCCGGAAGTAGCAGGTGACTAAGCTTTCTTTATGAGTGTTTTACATTAAATAGATAACCGATATATGTGTCTCTACGTAAGTTTTTTAATACTCACTCACGAGGTACGCGTCGATTCATCCACGCTCTATCTTCTCGACCTTTCCATCCCTCATCCAGACAACTCGGTCCGATGCCTTGATCATCTTCAGATCATGCGTGGCCGCGACCAAAGTTAATCCACGGGTCTTGTTCAATCCGTGAAGAAGGTTGATAATCTCGGTCCCGGTGTTGAGATCGAGATTCCCCGTGGGCTCATCGGCGAGGATTATCGCTGGATCATTAGCGAGGGCTCGAGCAATTGCGACACGTTGCTGTTGCCCTGCACTCAGCTGCGTCGGCTTGTGATTCAGCCTCTCTCCTAACCCAACACTCTGCAGCAGCTTCTCTGCCTTCTTAAGTCCCTCATTTCTCGGTATCCCTGCGAAAACTGTGGGCAAGGCTACATTCTCGAGAGCAGTAAGGACGGCAATCAGGTTAAAGTTCTGGAAGATATAGCCGATTCTTCGGCAGCGAAGCCAAGCAAGCTCATAAGCGTCAAGTCTACTTATGTCGACGCTGTCGATTTGGACGTTCCCCTCTGTCGGTCGATCGAGACCACCTACCATATTGAAAAGTGTGGTCTTACCTGAACCGCTTGGTCCAACGAGACTAACATACTCACCTCGCCCAATCTGAAGGTCGACGCCGTCAAGCGCCTTCACAGTCTCTCCGCCGAGGTTATAAAACCTCTTCAACCCTTTCATCTCGATGACAGTATCAAAGTTCATATCTCAACGCCTCCACTGGATCGAGTCTTGAAGCCCTGAATGCAGGATAAAGTGTCGCCGTGGTGCTCAATAGGATCGCGAGGGTGAGGGAGGATCCGAAGAGCATCAGGGTCTGGATCACTGGAACCTTAAATATTATATCGAAACCAGTGCTGAAACCGGTCGTTAGAAGAGCGGCGACGATACCGAGCGCGTAACCAATGACGCCTCCAACTATGCCTTGGAGCAACGCCTCGATGAGGAAGAGGAACGTTATATGGCGGTCAAGTGCCCCGAGGCACTTCATTGTACCGATCTCCTTAACCCGCTCCTGGACGCTGATGAGCATGGCATTTGTTATTCCAACTACGCTGACAGCGAGAGCTATAGCTACGAGCCAGTAGTAAGTCTGCTCGACGTTGAGGCTAGAACCGCCGAGAGCAGCATGGGTCTGGTAGAAAACATCGGTTAGGAGAAGGCTAGTGTAAAAGCTGAGGCCTAGGGCGATAGAAGCGACGTTTAGCGTTGAACGATCAAGTCGTCTAACAAGGTGACTGAGGCCAAGTCTGAAAGCGTCACCATAGCTTAGGTGAACTCTCCTATCCTCTGCGGTCATCTCCTATCACTTCGCCCATCGAGCCTTAAAAGGGGTGCGAGGTTAGTTGAGGTCGGCTTGCTCCCAGTCCTGTTCGCCTACCTCTTCGTCGATCTCCTCGTCATCCCAACCGAGGCAGTCATAGCAGAGGCCGCGTTTCGGGTCACCACATTCGGAGCAAAACTTAGTGCTACACTCCTTACAGTCGCTAAACTCCTGGCAATCCATCCCGCAGATCTCGCAGAGAGGCATCTTTAATCCCGTTAGGAGCCGGCTCTGCGAGCCCTATAAATGTATTGAGTGAACCAGCAACTTTCCCCATAAGGCGCTATCGGTTTGACTTGATAAGCAAAACTGGGATTTTAAAATTTAGGGTTCAGTAATAATACGTTTTAGGAGTTTTTCGTCAATGTTACCGCCACTAAGGACGACGCCTACCTTCTTTTTCTTGAAACGGTCTGGTTGCTCCAAGATAGCAGCAACGCCCACAGCCCCAGAGCCTTCAAGTACCTCGTGGCATTGTAGGAGCATAAGACGTAGGGCTTCAACTATTGTCTCCTCCTTTACATCGATCCAGTCATCAACTAGTTTTTGGCATAGGGAAAAGGTAACGCTTCCCTGTTCTATTCCTCCATGGAGTCCCTCTGCAATAGTGTCGTGCATAGGGATGTCGATTATTTTCCCAGCTCTGATGCTTGCATGCATCACAGGGCTTGCATCCGTTTGGACGCCTACCACCTCGGCGTCGGAGATCGTCTTGAAGACTGCAGCCACACCGGATATTAGGCCACCACCGCTCACCGGTACAAGGACGACGTCGAGGTCGAGTTTATCCTCGATCATCTCCAGACCAACGGTACCCTGTCCCGCGATGAGAACGAGGTCGTTATAAGGGCTGAGGAAAGACATTCCTAGATCAAGGCTTATTTTCTTTGCGAAAAGCTCAGCTTCCATATATTCAACGCCGTGGACTATCAACTCCGACCCCAGAGCTTTTATCAACTCCCGTTTAACACTTGGTGTGTTCTCGGGCACAACAAGTATAGCTCTAACGCCGAGCTCCCGGGCTGCATAGGCGACCCCTTGAGCGTGGTTCCCTGAAGACGCTGCTACCACACCTCGCCTCCTCTCATCAGGAGTTAGGAGCGCGATCCGGTTCGACGCCCCCCTTATCTTAAAGGATCCAGTCAACTGCCTGTTCTCATGTTTGAGCCAAACCTCACCACCGCAGAGGCTACTAAGAAGTGGTGAAGGCTCGAAAGGAGTTCTCCTGACCCAATGCCCCATCCGCCTACGTGCAGCGTAAACAGATCCTAGAGAGACCATACAGGAAAAAACGCCTTAACTATATAATAATCTAGGCACTAGCCTTAACTCGAAAAACCAGATACCACGCGCAGAGCCCTTAGCCAGATCTGCAAGGAATCCGGTATAGAGCTGGCTGAATAACTCCTAACATTATAACGATTAGTGGGCTTCATTGAAGAAGTTGATTTAAAGCAGGAAAATTTGGTTATCGCGTGTACCGTTGTCCAAAACTCACCCTAAAAAGTCGTATCAAGCTCGCGGATAGGAACCGAGTATCTTGAAGCTTTTCACTATAGCTGTGAGGTCCCTCAGAGCCATAGCGGGGATAAGCTCATCTCTGTGCCCCTCAAAATCAATAAAGAAAGCATACTCCCAAGGCTTACCATGGATAGGGCGGGACTCGATCTTCATGAGGTTTATTCCCCTCTCTGCGAAAGTCCTGAGGGCTGCGATTAAGGCGCCAGGTCTATGGTCAACAATGAATACTATACTCGTCTTATCCCTCCCCGTAGGCGGCTCAACACTGTTGCCCACGCAGAGGAAACGAGTATAATTCTCACTGCTCATTTCTATCCCCTCAGAGAGGACTTTAAGACCATATACTTCTGCAGTATGTCTACTTGCAATTGCTGCAGCGTCTTTCAACCCTTGATCACGAATCATCTTAGCGCTTCCAGCCGTGTCATAGAAATTGACTGGTTCAAGATTGTGGGCGCGAATATACCCCCTCGCTTGGCTGAGGGCTTGGGGGTGGGAGTAGACTCTCCTAACGGCGCTTATCTCTACGTCAGAATTGACCACAAGACAAAGGATGACGCGTAATACTTCTTCCCCGACGATGCTTAAACTTCGCTCATAGAGAAGGTCGAGGGTTCTATTGATAGTACCCTCGATTGTGTTCTCAACGGGGACGAGGGCAAAATCAGCCTCCCCCCGCTCAACGATGTCGAAAACGTCCTCAAGCACAGGTTTGGGAATAGACTTTACAGCTCCTCCCCAACGCTGAAAGATAGCTGCCTCGCTGTAGGCGCCCCGCTCCCCCTGGAAAGCGACCTTCAAGGTTGCTTTTCTTCCGCCTCGACTGCGAGTCGTATTATCTCTCTGAATATTCTCTCAGCAGCTACAAGGTTAATTGTACTGTAACTTAGGGTTATTCGTTCACTAAGCATTTTCGATTTCATCTCTCTACAGCCTTTTCCCTATAGCATTCGTTAAGGGACGAAGTTCAGCCATGAGGGCTGCGAACTCCGAGGGGTGTAGACTCTGATCACCATCACTTAGCGCTTTCTCGGGATGAGAGTGAACCTCGATGAGGAGACCATCAGCACCCGCAGCTACCCCTGCTTTCGCCATGGGGGCGACCAGAGATCTGATCCCTGTACCGTGGCTTGGATCGATAATTATGGGGAGATCGCTGAGCTGCTTGAGGATGGGGACCGCAGAGACGTCGAGCGTGTTCCGGGTAATAGTCTCATATGTTCGTATACCACGTTCACAGAGGATTACCTCCATATTACCCTCAGTGAGGATATATTCGGCGCAGCCTAACCACTCCTCAATGGTTGCTGACATGCCACGCTTGAGAAGAACCGGTTTGTTAGCCCGTCCAACTCTCTTAAGAAGCGGATAGTTCTGCATATTCCTGCTACCAATCTGTAAGATGTCTGTATATGATTCGACGAGTTCAACATCCTCAGGGCTTATAACTTCGGTGACGATGTGTAGTCCCGTCTCGCTCCGAGCCTCGTCGAGGATCATTAAGCCATCCTTTCCAAGTCCTTGGAAACTGTAGGGTAGAGTTCTTGGCTTGTAGGCTCCTCCCCGAAGAATCTGGGCCCCCGCCTCTTTAACAGCGTAGGCGACTTCGAAAAGTTGTTCTCTGCTTTCAACGCTGCAGGGTCCCGCCATGACGGTGAGGGAGTCACCTCCGATCGATAACCCACCAATTTTTATCTCGACATTGCCGTTACCGTTCTTTACAGCGAGTTTGATCTTTTGAGATACCATTAGTTTTGACATAACTGTGCCTCCGAGTAGATCCTCTCAGCACAGACTGAGTGCGAAAAACCCGATTAACCGAAACTTAGCAGCATCGTTTACTGAGATGTTTAATGCCTTACCGGCGGGTTTCATAGTCAAAGCATTATCCCGAGGGATCTTATCTAGATGTAGGATTGGAGTAGAACTCCGATTCAGACTAAGGTAAATTGGCGCATTTATCGCACCACTTGATTCCAAGCAAAGGACGATTGACCCGGTATTTAACTTTGATGTATTAAATTAATCCCTTGATTAATTCTAAATATGAGTGAGGTGTTTGACCTCCTATGGAGTCAGAAAGGTCGCCACTTGATAGACTGCTTGTGCGACCCGACTTCAAGCCTTTCGCGGGGCGACAAGCTTTCCGTGTGCTTAAATTAGTGAAGGCGAGACTCAAGATGCCGCCGATCCGAGAAGAGGATATTCTCAAGGCGGTGAGCAGCCTCGGAATTATTGTAGAGACTGAGGTTGCTATGGCAATCGCGATGCAGGATATCATTTGTCAACGATGCGGCGACTGCTGCAGGAACAGAGGCACAATTAGATTCAGGAAAGATGAACTGCAAGCAGCCGCCGACCACCTCCACGTCGAGTATAAGAGGCTGAAGGACAAGATCGGGGCAACGCCTATGGGAGATGGCACCTTCATCATTGGGCAACCATGTAGGTTTCTTAAGGATAACCGATGTATCATCTATTCGGTTCGCCCAGGAACATGCCGTGGCTACCCATCCAACGATATGTTCACCAAAATGGGGCGGAGAGAATCCTTCGAGGGTTGCCCAATTGCCGATCCTCTCCTCACAGAGATTGTTGTGAAGCGTGTCCTCGAAGAACAGATGTGGCGCGAGAACCCAGAGGAACTCAGGAGACTCGTAGAAAAAAGGAGAGTCGACCTCACAAAGCTTGCAGGCTTACCACAGGGGCAGAGGATGAAGCTTCTTGTAGACGGATACACGAAGTCGATACAAAGAGAACCCAAATCATAGATTTTTACTCCAAACTAGGCAAGCTAATACGCTAAAGACTGCCGACAGCAATTTTCTCCATTTAGTTGGGATTATATAGTCAATAAATCAGATGTTCATGATCCGCGATGTCAAACGACATATTCTCGAAGAACACCACGTCAGACACGGCGACCAGCGTTCCACCGGTTATTAGTCATTGGATCGACGGGCGCGCCGTTGAGGTCCTGCCTGAGCAAACCGGTCCAGTGTTCAACCCGGCGACCGGCGCAGTCATAGCGCGAGTTCCCCGAGGTGGTGCCCCGGAGATTGAGGCGGCTGTAGCAGCCGCTCGCCGGGCATTCCCAGCCTGGCGCGACCTCCCGCTTATTGCCCGCAGCCAGATCTTCTTTGCCTACCGAGAGCTCGTCTGGCAGCACCGTGAAGAGATGGCCCGGTTTATCACACGGGACCACGGGAAGACTTACCCAGACGCGCTCGCGGAGGTGCTGCGAGGTCTCGAGACGGTCGAGTTCGCATGTGGCCTGCCGGTCCATCTTGCTGGGATGAATACACCAAATGTCTCGACGAACGTGGATGCCCATACTCTGCGTCAACCCCTCGGTGTAGCGGTTGGAATAACGCCATTCAACTTCCCGGTGATGGTCCCCATGTGGATCTATCCGATCGCCCTCGCGTGTGGAAATACGTTCATCTGGAAGCCTTCGTCACACACACCAGGCGCATCGCAGCTCCAGGCTGAGCTTTGGAAGGAGGCTGGGTTGCCGGACGGTGTCTTTAATGTTGTTTATGGAGGGCGTGAAGCTGTGGAGGCGATTCTCGACCACTCTGGCATCGATGCCATCCAATTCGTAGGCTCTACGTCGGTTGGCCGGATGGTCCACAACCGTGGCACAATAGCGGGCAAGCGGGTCGGAGCCTACACGGGTGCAAAGAATGCGATGCTCGTCCTGCCTGACGCTGATATGGAACTCGTAGCGGACTCTGCGATTGCCGCGGGCTATGGCTCAGCGGGTGAGCGCTGCATGGCCCAGACACTTATCCTTGCTGTTGGCGACTCTGCTGATCGTCTATTGCCGCTTATGGAGCAGCGGATCGCACGCCTGCGGATCGGGCCGGGCACCGAGCCTGGTGTGGATATGGGACCAATATATTCGGCTGAGCACCGAGCGTCGATCATCAAATGGATTGACCGCGGCGTCGTCGAGGGCGCAAAGCTGGTGGTTGACGGCCGTCCATTCCGTCACCAATCGAGCCCTGATGGATTCTTCCTAGGCGTTACACTATTTGACCACGTCACCCAAGAGATGACGATCTATCAGGAGGAGATCTTTGGGCCAGTCCTGGGCATCGTAAGAACTGCCACATATGATGAGGCGCTTACGCTAATCAACAGCCACAAGTACGGTAATGGAACAGCGATCTTCACTACGAATGGCGGCGCAGCCCGACGATTCGAGCTCGAGGTGGATGTCCCGATGATTGGCGTCAACGTGCCGATCCCTGTACCTGCAGGCTATCTCTCGTTTGGTGGCACGAAGGCATCAACGTTCTCCGACCTACAGATGCGCGGCGATGACTCGATCCGCTTCTTCACGAAGCAGAAGGAGGTCACAGTCCGTTGGCCCAAGCCAGGTAAGCAAGGTCCACTCAGCTTGGTCTTCCCTGGCAATAGCTAGGGTCTGCCCATTTATAGTGGGGCGTACATCGAAGCTTTCACCACGGTTAAGAGGAGTAGCGCGCGCATAAGGCTCCAGTGGCTCCGGAATCCCCCTTAAACTGAAAAAAACTCTTTTACCGTAGTCGACTATAGGGCTTCAGTTGTTACCTATGAAGAGGATTATTATTGACACTGATCCTGGGGTTGACGATGCCTTAGCTTTTCTCCTAGCTTTCTCCAGCCCAGAGATCAATGTGGAAGCAGTCACCACCGTAGATGGCAATGTCGACGTCGAAAAGGGAACAAGGAACGCAATGCAATTACTGGAATTCCTGGGTAGAACCGAGGTACCAGTAGCTCAGGGAGCGGCGCACCCGATACTAAAGCCGAGGGAGCACGCCGAGAGCTTCCACGGCAACACGGGTCTCAGAGACGCGGTACTCCCCGAGCCTAAGATGAAATTAGATAAACGAGGTGCCGTTGAACTCATCGTTGACGAGGTGAACCGCTTAGGTAAGGATATCACCCTCGTCGCAGTAGGGCCACTCACTAATATCGCTGCGGCAATACTATCAGATCCCACAATACCCACAAAGATAGGCGGTCTCGTTATAATGGGCGGTGCCTTCGGTTTAACTCCCTATGGCTCCGGGAACGCCAATGCAGTCGCCGAGTTCAACATCTGGCATGACCCCGAAGCAGCTAAACTCGTCTTTGATAGCGGAACACCCATCGTCTGCACCGGCCTAGACGTTACCACTCATCCCAGAAATAGGCTGAGCAAAGACACCTACAACGAAGCAGTAGCAATGAAGACGAAGCGCACACAACTAATAAAAGGACTCTGCGGAGCCATCGTTGAGAAATATAACGGCTTCAATCTCCACGACCCCATGGCGATGGCCTTCGTCGCTGACTCAACAATATTCAAGAGAGAGAAATACAGGGTAAACGTTGAGACCAAGGGTGAATACACATTAGGGATGACAGTTATAGACAGGCGCAGGTTCCACCGCGCCGAGAACCAAAACACTGGGCACGAGATAATTGTAGAGGTTGATGCGCATAAGTTCTATGAAATGATAATGAACAGGATTGTCAAGGGCGACTAACATGACGAACCTAATTACATGCGGCGCTATCAACTGGGATATCAACCTCTTCATGGAGCGTCTTCCGCGTGCTGGCGAAGAGATCCCAGTTAAGGAGATCCAACGGGTCTCCGGTGGCACCGCAGCGAATGTTGCAGTTGCATCCGCTAGACTTCTCGGCCCAAAGTGTGTAGCTTTTATCGGCGCCCTTGGTAGAGACGAGATCGCCGACAAACAACGAGAGATCCTATGGGAAGAGGGCGTCGACGATTCCGGCCTGTTATTTGTACAAGGGGAGGAATCGGGGCAAGCCTATATCAGTATCGGCGCAGATGGCGAAAACGAGATTCACACCTATTTTGGCGCTAACCTGAAGCTAAATAGTGAATGTTTACGAGATCCAGAGAGGTTTAAACTAATCAAGGAAGCCAAAGTATGCGTTATAATGGACCCGCCTCTAGAGACCGCGCGTTACCTTGCCGAACTTTGTCGGAAACACCGCGTGATTGTGATATGGGACCCGGGTGTCTACGCCGAGCTCGGCCTCGAAGTTTTAACACCGACTTTAATGAACACTGATTATTTCATCCTCAACCATCTTGAATATGAGAACCTCCTCGGTACGGACTCCGCTCACGAGATTGCAAAGAAAATGAACGAGAAAGTCAGAGGCCTCAAATGCATAATAAAACACGGATCGGAAGGCTGCACCTTAACTCAGAATGGTGTCGGCGCAATGATCCATATAGACGCAGTCCCCCTAGTCAAACTTGGGATGACAATTGTCAACACGGTCGGTTGTGGGGATGCATTTATCGGTGGATTTGCTGCAGCAAAAGTAGAAGGTCTCGATGACATTGAAGCGCTCCGCTGGGGGAACATTGGGGGCAGTTATAAAGCAACCCGCAAGGAGACTCGCGGTGGTCCCACCAGGACCCAACTCAAAGAGATCCTCGCCAGGTGGAGAAGCCTCTGATATCAAGTAGTCTGAAGGGGTCGAAGCGAGTTGCCACATTCCTTGAGGAGAACAAAGTAAAAGTGCGCATCTTCAAATTCAACGAGTCGACGAAGAACTCGCAGCTCGCTGCTAATGTTCTGGGTTGTACAGTAGCTGAGATAGCGAAGAGTATCGTCTTTAAGGCCGGCGATTCGGCTGTCGTCGTTGTAATAAGCGGCGATAAACGTGTAGACGCCAACAAGCTACAAGCTCTTCTAGGCGTCAAAGTCTTCATCGCCAACGCAGAGGCTGTCAGAGACCTCACCGGCTACGTAATAGGAGGAGTTGCGCCTTTCCCTCATGATCACTCTGTATTAGTTATACTTGATCAGAGCCTAACGAGGTTTGATAACGTGTGGACTGCCTCAGGGACGCCCAACTCCGTTATGCAGGTTAAGGTCGACCAGATCAAGGAGATAGTCGGCATTGACTTCGTTGACGTCGCTGCTCATTCGTGATTCTGAGGATTATGAATCTTACAAACAGAGTGTCTCTCATATATCGGGTACAAGCGGATAACAATTCTAAGGACTTGACTCTCGGGTCTATAGTGTGCGCACGTAATTTTATCATTAGTTGGATCTCTCGCGCTCGCTTCATCAGATAAAGAACCCAGGGAAGAAGCCGCCGAGGTTCCTCTGCATGACACCCATAGAGAAAAATGAGAACAAAGATTAAATTTCGAGGGGAAATCCGAACCTCTCGTCGTGGAAGATCTCCTTGAAGACGCGGCGCGGCTTCGCCTCCGGAGTCTCAGCTGGAATGCCTATAGGTAAGAGACAGATCATTTTCTTATCATCGGGTACACCTAGAAGCATCTTGACCTTATCTTCATCGAAAGCCCCGATCCAGCATGTCCCATACCCGAGGCTCCAAGCAGCGAGAATCATGTTTTCTACAGCAATCATTGGATCCCTCTCCAGCCACCGAATATAGACTCCAGGTACTGTTGGGTCCCCGAAGACTGCGAGGATAGCACTCGCATCCAAGGTCCACATCTGGTTTCTGGCAGCCTCCGCCAATTTTTTCCTTCGATCTGCATCGCGGACGACTACGAAACCCCATGGCTGCTTATTCCCCGCCGAAGGCGCAAGCCTCCCAGCCTCTAAAATTTTCTTCAGGTCACTATCTGGTATAGGAATGGGATTATACTTCCTGACGCTCCTTCGCGTCTCAATCGCCTTAAGAACTTCCATGCAAGTCGATACGGAGCCGATCTTTATATCGTCTATCCTGGAAAAATGGGCGTGTAACTAGAACCAGAAATGCGATTCTCTAAGGTAATAGATGTGAAAAAAGTTTAACGATTCACGCCGAAAAAAATTAGGAAAACGAGACATTAAAAAGTCTGCTACTAAATGGGTTTCGCGGCATCAACCTTCTTTTGGAGGCTTTTCGCTTGGGCGTTGGCCTTCGCAATTATTTCTGATGCAGTCTCCGGGGTAATATACCCAGCCTCTACCGCGACCATCTTTGCGTTCTGAAGGGCTGCGCTGAGCAATATTGGAATCGTCGAGGTTGACACATAGGCGCCCTTGAGAGCTACCTGGAATGCGCTACTGTATGCATCCATGAGTTGTTTCCTATAGCTCGAGACGTCGAGTATCAACGACTCCCCGGGTATGATCAGACCGTTCTCGTAGACAGCTTTGAGACTGAGGCCGCTCTGAGCTGCCTTTATGCCGAGTCTCTGGAAGAGGTCTGCCATATCGGAGGTTATTTCATCGCCCTTCTCAGCAACTACAGTGTCGGCTATGACCCAGATGTTCCCTGCCTCGATTCGGGTTTTAATACCGAGACCACCGAACTTGCTTATCATAGGTCCTGGGCTTATGCCGGTGTTTCCAGCGGAGACTGTCAGCTCCTTCAGCGCTTTATCGCCAGCCTTTGCGAAGCTATCGACTTTGCTTTTCTCGAGATTCATCGCCAGCTTGAAAGG
>CAZIAF010000018.1:0-19100 GCA_964537625.1 uncultured Candidatus Bathyarchaeia archaeon | reverse complement strand
GGACCCCCGATAACCACGCTCCTAATAACTGGCACAACGAAACATCAGCCAGCTTCGAGAACATTAGCATGCTCATCAGCATGAGCGGCATGATCCACACAAGACTCGTGAATGGTAAAGCCGAACCATTCCCCGCCATCCATTACGCAATAGGAGGTGCATGGAACGTTCCAACAGTCGGAGGACACCTCACCGAAGGCACAATCGTCAAAGGAGTCGTGGAAGTCTTCATTACCGAGATACTCGGAATCGAAGAACTCTTGCCGAGTAATTATAATCCCGAGACCGACGGCGCCCCAGAAGAGTGGTACAAAGAGGTAAAGTGACTTCCAAAAACAACATTTGAGTATTTTTTTCTTACCTAAGTAAATCAATATTATAACTTTATATAATTTTATATTAACATGAAAAATATAATGTTTTAAATACTTTTATTTTTTCCATACTATATAAACATTTTAACATTATGTTATAAAAATGCTTTAAAAAAATTAAGATTATTATACTATTTAAATTTAGGAATACCATTTCTCTAGGCTTCTGATCGCTTTCAGACGAACGAGGAGAAACCCTCCTCGAAGTTAAGGTGAAAAAATGCCTGAATGCGAGATTTGTGGTGAAGAGTCCGACAAACTTATAAAATGCAAGTCCTGTGGTGCTAAGTTCTGTGAAGACTGTGGCTCCGTCATCGAGAAGCGCTGCGAGTTCTGCGCTGAAGAAGAGATCGATGATGACCTAGTCGAGGACTTGGATGAGGATCTAATAGAGGGCGTAGAGAAAGACGAAGAGTAACCTAATAAAAAACCTCTTTTATGCTTCCCTTTTTAACTTTTTGAAAACTATAAAGACCTTTTAGCTTGTATATGGAAGGCTCATACGTGTCGGATAAGAAGACAAAGTACTGCCCCTACTGTGGAACCCAGATAGAGTATAGATACACCGTTTGCCCCTCCTGTGGAAAAACCCAACCACTTATAGACGGCATAGAAAGGATTCCTAAGCCACAGAAGAAAAGCCCCCTCATAGCAGTTGTTCTTTCCCTGCTCATAACCGGCGTGGGTCAGATCTATCTTGGTTACCCACGCAGAGGTTTACTCTTCCTCGGATCAATCATACTTTTTGGGGTGTTGCTACAGCAATACTTGACATTCGAGGAGGAAATGATCGTTGGCTTGATCTTTCAGATTATTTCAGCTTGGGACGCTTATAGGCTAGCCAAGGCTATAAATCGGTTAAACTGATACTATTGTTAAAGCTATTTCTTACTAGATGAAGCTGAGAGGAGTTGGAGTATAATGATGGTATCCTGCCTTGAATCGAGTTGATTTTGTCGTTACTATCCTCCATTTGCGTCATGTTGTCCTAATAGACCATGTTCTGTAAATGCTAGTCTTACCCAACCCTTTAATACAGTCAATTATATTCAATTATAGACTCGTTAGAGGTAAGTAACTGTTCTAGGTGCTACACAGTGAAGTTCTGCGATAAATGTGGCTCCTTTATGGAAAAAATTCCCAAGGGATACGGTTGTCCCAAATGTGGCTTCGAGGTCAACCCAGGTGTTGAAACAGTGACACGTGAGGAGGAGCCGAAGGCTGAGCCAGTGTATGTTGTCAAGAGCGACAAAGAGGCGATTAAGGTTAGCCAAATTTGTCCACAGTGCGGCCACAGCGAGGCTTATCATCAGGTTAGAGTAGCTTTAGGGGAGCACGCCGGTGTGAATAGCGACCGTTATGTAGAGCGGTTCAAATGTGTTGCCTGCGGCTATACTTGGGTAACGAACTAATCCCAATTTACCTTCACTTGTAGAGGTATACCCTGCTGCACACTTTTTGAGACTATGCAGAAGTCCTCGAAGAGTTTAATGCATTTCTCCATTTGACTAATGTATTCTTTGTCCACATCGGGGTTTAGTTCGACCAATATCTCAGTGATCCTCCATCGACCCTTCTCGTTTCGGGTCATCTTACAGTTCACCTCCGTCTTCATCCCTTTGATTGGCGCTCTGGCTCTTTGTAAGCAGAAGAGGAGACTTGAGCTCAGACAGTTACCCATAGCTGCTGCGAGGAGACGGGAGGCGTTTGGACCAACTCCTTTTCCGAGGGGTTCCGGTTCATCCATAAGGAGTTCCTCAACTCCCTCTAAGCCGAAATCCACTCGGAAGGAGTAGTCTTGTAGCCTTTCTAGTTCTATGGTAAAGTTCTTTTCTTCTTCACTCAAGTCGATCGATTTTACAATAGAAGAGCAATATTTAAGCCAAATTCGGAGACTCTGACTGTAGGGAACTTTGCTCGTGCTCCTCAGGGTGATCCTTCTTGTACCTGTATTCGTAGACGTAGCCTAAACCAAAGAGGCTGAAGCCAACTATCACGCATAGCCAGACTATCCATTCCCCGGTGGTGTCGCTTGACACGGTCACCTGGTAGACGGTGGCAACCGCTATGAAGGCGCAGAGAACAGCACCGACGTACATAAGGTTCCAGGTGGTTACCCTGAATCTACTAGTCAAGAGGGTTCGATCTGATACGGCTCTCGGCCGGGATTTAACCTTCCCGATATCGTTAAACCATTTGGGCTCCCTTTCTGAGCTGTATCTGGCATGAGGCGAAAGGAAAAAGAGATTACAGAGAAAGCAGTTATGGAGGAGATTCTCAGGGAGCAAGAGGTTGGCCGGCTCGCAACATCGGTCGACGATCAACCATATGTCGTCCCAATCAACTTTGTTTACACTGGAGGGAAGATAGTCTTCCATAGTCACAAGGATGGGACCAAAATGGGGAACATCTCTAAGAACCCCTATGTCTGCTTCGAGGTTGACTTCGGCGAAATTGTAAGGGGGGAGAAGCCGTGCAATTACTCTTGGAAGTACATGAGTGTTATAGTGCGGGGGAAAGCGAAGGTCATCGAAGGGTCAAAGAGGCGCTTGGCAGCCCTTCGGAGGATCAGCGACAAATACGCTCCCGGGAAAGGTCAGACCCTTACGGAAGAGGATATGGCAAAGAACGAGCAACTCATCCTAGTTGAGATCGAGGTGGATGAGATGACTGGGAAGAGGAGTCCCATCAAGATTTCCAGTGTCTGAACCAAGCCCTGTAGCTGTTCTCAACCCGCTCGGGGTAATTCGAGGGGTAGAGCTCTGAGAAACTTTGCTTAACGACCTCATCTTCGGATGCACCCTCTGTAATGAGCTTCCTCATCCTGCGTCTGATGAATCTGAACCATTTTAACTGTTTCTCGACTTCTTTCTTATCGCATATTAGGCCGTGTCCTGGGACAATGACTTGGATATCCATCTTTAGGTACTTCTGTAGCGCATGGATCCATTTGTCTGGGTCGACGGTCAGGTCACCAGCCCAGGGGAACCTCCCGACGAAGAGATTGTCTCCCGCGAAGAGGACCTTATCGTCGGCGACGTAGACATAGCTACTACAGTCTGTATGACCACCTGTATGGACGATGCTGATGTCACCGATCTTGAGACTTCGCTTGAAGGTAGACGTGGGTAGAACTATTCGAACGCCATCGTAGAGGTAAGCCCGCTCCGGCTGCGTCTTCTTGGCATCCTCAACCATTTTTTCTAGTCCCTCTTTTGTCCATATGGTCTTCAAGTTCTCCTCCATCTTCTCCTTGACTCGAGCATGGGAGACGATGTTTGTATCATCGAAAGCTTGAGCGCCAAAGATATGGTCACCGTGGACGTGTGTAAGGAGTAGGTGGCTGACTCGTTTCTTCGTAATATCGCCTATACTTCTCCTAAAGTCGGCGCCAGAGACCGGGTACTGTGAGTCGACAACTAATACCCTGTTTTCTAGGATGATTATGCCGACATTCCCCCCTGATAGCCCATCGGTGTTGGTGTAAACTCTCTCAGATATCTTGTCGAGCTTCATGAACCTTCATTGTATTTTGCGTTAATACGGTTTTAAGGCTAGCTCGATGTTTCAGAACTCTGGAAACCTTTTTGAGGACCCCTCTGTGTTGGCTTGGTAATGGGTATCCCTGAGAAGATCAAAAAGATCGAGGAAGAGATCGCTCGTACACAGATCAACAAGGCGACCGAGCGACACCTTGGGATACTGAAAGCTAGGATCGCTAAGCTGCGTAGGGAGCAAGAAGAGGCACAAATCAAGGCCAGCGGCAAGGGAGGCGATGACGGATACTCAGTTAAGAAAACAGGGGATGCGACAGTTGTCCTCATAGGTCTCCCAAGCGTCGGAAAGTCTACGATTCTCAACAAGGTTACCAATGCTAAATCAAAGGTGGGGGCTTATGACTTCACGACACTTACAGTTGTTCCTGGGCTGATGGAGTATCGTGGCGCCAAGATCCAGGTACTCGACCTACCTGGTATCATCGCGGGTGCAGCTCAGGGGAAGGGACTCGGGAAGAGAGTCCTCTCGGTAGCTAGGTCGGCGGAACTAATACTCATCGTCCTCGACGTCTTCCAGCCAGGTGCCAAGCCGCTGCTGCTTAAAGAGCTCAGGGAAATTGCGATCAGACCGGATGAGAAGCCACCAAACATCGTTATCGAGAAGACCGCAGCTGGTGGCGTCTCAGTGATCGCCCAGGTCCCGTTGACAAAGATACGGAAGGAGACTGTCCGTGACATTCTTGCAGTCTACGGTTTTCATAATGCTCGAGTAATGATCCGGGAGGACATCAACGATGAGCAGTTAATCGACGTCCTGATGGGTAATAGGATCTACGCCCCAACCTTCACTCTACTAAATAAGATGGATATGATCGACGAGGAGACTCTGAGGAAGATTAGAGAGAGTCTAGACTATTATGTGCTACCTATATCGGCTGAGTCTGAGAGAAATATCGACGAGTTCCGGGAGCAGCTCTACCTTCGATTGGAGTTCATCCGGATCTTCATGCGGCCGAAAGGGGGTCAAACCGATTATAAGGAGCCACTTATAATTAGGAGCGGCGCGACTATTGGGGACGTCTGCGATAGTCTTCATAAGGCACTCCGCCAGGACTTCAAGTACGCTCAAGTCTGGGGGAGGAGCGTTAGGTTTGGCGCTCAGAAAGTTGGGCTGTCCCATAAGCTCATGGATGAGGATGTCCTTACCTTCGTGACTAAGTAGAGTAGTCACTACCAATTCTTTTAGACGTTTTCTATGGCTACATCGGTGAAAAAGGCTCTTATCAGTTTAATGGTTTGGATTCACGGAGTTTCAAGACTGAACCGTTACTAGTTGCATCTCGCAAAGACGGCGGTAGAGTTCGCTACGTTTGACAAGCTGGTTATGGGTTCCCTCCTCCTGGATCACTCCATGGTCGAGAACGATGATCCGGTCAGCGTCGCGGACTGTGCTAACCCGGTGAGTAACGATGAGAATTGTGCGGTTCTTCATCTCGACTTTAAGGGCGTTCTGAATGAGCTGCTCGGTGTAGGGATCAACGCTACTAGTGGCCTCGTCGAGTATGAGTATCTTAGGGTCGGAGATCAGTGTGCGGGCGAGGCAGATAAGCTGGCGCTGACCGTAACTGAGATTACTTCCACGCTCCTTCACATCCTCATCGTATCCCTTCGGAAGCCTCTCTATCGCCTCGTGTATACCGACGAGCTGCGTTACCCTCATCATCTCGTCTTTAGATGCCTCAGGACGACCAAACTTGAGGTTGTAACTGAGAGTACCCTGAAAGAGATAGGGCTCCTGCAATACAATTCCAACACGACGACGAAGCGACTTGAGTTTCACCCTCCGGAGATCAACGCCATCAATGGTTATTGATCCACTGTCAGGATCGTAGAAACGACCAATAAGATTGATGATGCTCGACTTACCCGAACCCGTAGGCCCAAAGATGGCAAGGCGCTCTCCCGGTCTCGTACTAATGTTTATCCCCTTGAGAACGGGCTGGTCATTGACATAACTGAAACCGACATCTCTGAACTCTACAAGGCCTTTTCCCTCCGGGAAGTCGACAGCATCAGAAGCCTCCAGGATATCAGGCTCTATGTCGAGAACGACGAAGATGCGTTCAGCACCGGCGAGGGCACTCTGAATCTCTCCGTAGAATGTACTAATATTCTGGATCGGTTCTAGAAAGCTCGTTGTATATTGGGTAAATGCGACAAGGTCGCCGATGCCGACATATGCGCCTAAGACCTGCTGTCCGCCAAAGAACCAGATCATACTGCTTATCAATGCCGCGAAGAAGCCGACTGTAGCTTCATAGATGTTTGCTGTTACCTCAGCCTTGATTTGGGACTTGGCGTTAGCAACGTTAACCTTGCTAAAGTCCGCTAGACTCCTCTCCTCTTGGGACATAGCTTTTGTTACTTTAGCACCAACCATTAGGTCTTGGACCTTCGCCGTCATCGATGCGATGTTCTGGCGTGCAATCCTCCAGTTATTGCGGACGAACTTGTTGAGAGTCGTTGTGACTGCAGCGATTATAGGCGCCATGACAATGGCAACCAAGGCGAGCTGAAAGTTGAGAAAGAACATCGTCCCTAAGAGAGCTATAGCTGTAATGAGATCGGCTGCGACGCCTATGATCCCCGAGGAGACTAGCTTCTTGAGTGCCTCGGCGTCGTTCGTTACCCTCGAGACCAGCTTCCCTGTGTTTCCATACTCAAAGAAGTTCTGGCTAAGTTTCTCGAGATGAATGAAGAAGTCGGATCTTATATCGGCGATGATGTTGAGGCCCAGCTTGTTTATGAAGTACTCCTGGAAACTCATAACCGCCCAAAGTGCGGCTCCAATGGCGACGTAGATAAGGCCTGCAGAGACGATGTTTGCCCATGGAGTTGGGTCTCCTCCTGCAAGGAAGACTGCCATAATCTTGATTGTATCCACAAGCCACCTCTCATTTGGCTCAGGCTGGTTACTTATGAAACTATTAAGCGTCACCTTGTAGATGAAGGGGCCGGAGAGAACGAGGAGGGTCTTCGCCAATATTAAGAGGGCGACCGTACCTACAGTGGACTTGTGGCGGAGCATGTAATCCTTGATGATCCTCTTGATTAGGCCTAGGTCGCTGTACTTCCTCTCCGTTGATTCAAGGGAACCGACGTCGTATCTGCCACTGAACTCAGCCATCAGTCATCAGTCTCCTTTCCTAACGAGAAGGTTTGGGATGCTATGAGCATCCGATATTTTTCACTATCCTCAAGCAGCTCTCGGTGTTTCCCCACCGCGGTGATTCTACCCTCGTCGACAACTACAATTTTATCCGCGGACTCACACGTTGAGGCGCGTTGAGTGATGATCAGAGCAGTACGTCCTTCGAGAAGTGCGTCGATCGCCTTCCTGATGAGAAACTCTGTCTCGGCGTCGACGTTGCTTGTGGAGTCGTCGAGAATGAGGATGCTCGGGTTAGTGAGGAGAACTCTAGCTATAGCTACCCTCTGCCTCTGACCACCGCTCAAAGTAACCCCTCGTTCGCCGACTATTGTATCGTAGCCCTTTGGTAGCGAAACGATGTAGTCGTGGATCTGAGCGGCCTTTGTCGTGGCAATGACCTCTTCGTCAGTGGCGTCAGGCTTCCCGAAGGTGAGGTTCCCTCTAATCGTATCGGAGAAGATATAGATGTCTTGGAGGACGATCCCGATCTGGCTCCTAAGCGACTTGAGTGAAGCCTCTCGAACGTCATGACCGTCTATAAGCACTTGGCCAGCGGTGACATCGTAAAACCTAGGTACGAGTTCGGTTAGAGCACTCTTCCCGGATCCTACGAAGCCTATGATCGCGACCTTCTCGCCCGCAGAGACCTTCAAATTCACATCTTTCAGAGTCTCAGTTGTTCCGCCATAGCTGAATGAGGCGTCCCTGAACTCGACCTCCCCCTTGAGGCGGGGAAGCTCAATAGGGTGCTCCGGCTCCGGGACGTCTCTTCCGACATCAATTATCTCGAATACACGCCTCGCGCTAATGATGCCATCCTGATAGAAGTCGATGAGCCTGGCGTACATTCTGATGGGGCCAACGAGCTGGGTGAAGTAGGTACCGAATAGGATCAGTTCACCGAGGGTCAATGTACCGGAGAGGACACGGATTCCCCCAAAAATCAGGACCAATGCAACACCCGTAGACGTGATGACGGTGTTTGAAGGTGTGTAAGCGGCCTGAATTCTCGCCGTTCTCAGGCTTTTAGTGACGTAATTTTGGTTTTCTCCACTGAATCGGTTGGCGAAGGACTCCTCCTGACCGAAGCCCTTTATAAGCTTCTGGGCGGTTATCCCCTCAATTAATACACCGTTTAGAGAGTCAAACTGGTTCTTCGCCGCTAGCATTAGGCCTCTAACCTTTCCCATATAGAGCCTCATCGTAAGGAATATGATTGGCAGAGGAAGGAGAGTTATTACCGTTAGCCCGCTGTTTATAGTCAGCAGAATGGCGATTGCGATACCGAGTTGAAGAGTCATCCTAAAGACTTCCCTAACCGTCTCCGAATAGAAGAGGTCAATAGCGTTCATGTCGCTGGTTACCCTACTGATGATCTGTCCCGTACGAACCTGACCAAGATAGCTGAACGACTTGTTGATGAGGGCTCCATAGAGCTGACGGCGCATATCCCGGAGGATATTCTGGCTCATGACTCCGCGAAAGTACCTATGAACGACGAAGAAGACCGCACGGAGTACCGCAAGGAGTAGGATGCAAGCTACAAGTATACCGAGCAGATTATGCCTATTTGAGGCTCCGGTCCAGTTCCTCAAGATGTCGATGAACCAGTTCGAGGCGCCAGGCACTGGAACGAGGACGAAGTCGATGATGAGCATAACAAGTAGTGGCGCTAGGAGACTGTAGACACCCTCCCTCCCAAAAGCTGTAACATTGATCAGGACGTAAGTACCCAGATAGGGCTTGATGTAGCCTAGGAGCCTCCTCGTCATCTCCAAATTACTCGGGTTATACTCGCCTTTCATAATGAGCGTCTCCAGACGACAGACCTATTATATAGATTATCTATATACGTGGATCGGCGCGCGCGAGACGATCCGGTTCCCCGAGCACCTCGTCTTCAAGTTCCTGTACGCTTACATCGAGGGTGGGCGCGAGATCGAGATAGAGATAGAGTGGGCGCAGAAGGACGCCTAGCCCCTCTTCAGAACGCGTTTATGGTTCGATAGCTTCTCCGAGGCGTAGTGGAGAACAAGGGGCTGAGGTCTTCGATTTCCACTTGATGAGATACTCTTTCACCTGCGCGCGCAAAGAGTGAGAAGGTTGTATGGCGGAGCTTCATGTCATAACTCTCATGGCGCCAGAATCAGACTTGGAGATTACAACGGATCTTAGCCATTTCGGGTCCTCCTGAGGATAATCTGTCCTATAGTGAGCTCCGCGGCTCTCCTTTCTCTCCATCGCAGCGCGGATGATCATCTCGGCCGCATCAAGCGCCATCTGCACCTCAAGTGCAACGAGCATGTCTCGTCCCTTGCTGGCGGCGACCTTCTCGGCCATCATCTTAAGATCGAATACCTCCTCAAAGGCCTCTGCGAGGGTTGTACTGTCTCTTATGATCCCAGCCTTCGCCCACATGGTTTCCCTTAGACGATCCATCAGGAAGTAGGGACTATGCCCATTATCCCGCTCCATGATCACCTGATACTTCTTCAGCTCAAACTCGGCCAGCTTCTCAATCTTCTCTCTTCCCCCCTTGACGTTCTTAGCAGCAGCTGCGCCAGCCCTCTGGCCGAAGACGAGGATTTCGGTGAGTGCATTTCCACCGTGCCTATTTGCACCGTGGACACCGCCTACGACCTCACCCGCTGCATATAGGCCGGGAATCCCAGTATAACCGTGCTCATCGATGATTAATCCACCCATGCAAAAATGACAGACAGGTGCAACTCGTATAGGTTTCTCAGCGACGCGGAGCTTCTCGACGAGGAACTGGACGGTTCCGGTTGTGGCGATCTGCTTGTCACTGCGGCGTTTGAAGATCTCACGGGCGTCGATGAGAACAGCACCGTCAACGCCCCCACCCTGGGTGATCTCAGTCATAACTGCTCTGCTTAGGAGGTCTCTGCTCTTCAGCACAAGCGGGCGAGCTGCTAGTCTGTACTTCTGCGGGATATCCTCACCGAGGCTGTTAACTATCTTGCCCTCCTCCGCGATAGAGCCACTAATAAGATAAGGCGGCTGCCCTGGCTCAGCTAAGGCTAGGGGGAAGAACTGGACGAACTCCATGTCCCGAAGCTTAGCCCCTGCATTGTATCCGATGCTGTAGCCATCTCCGGTGGTCCTGATAGGGCAATCCGTCCGCTTGTAGAGGGCGCCAGCGCCTCCGGTGGCGAGTACCACCGCCTTCGCCGGGAAGATGAGGGGTTCCTCCTTCTTGACGTCGTATCCTACTGCTCCGACTATTTTTTCCCTCTTTTTGAGGAGGCGAGTGACTACGACATTATCCATTAATTCGACCCCCTTCGACTTGACGTAATCGACCATAGGTTTTGTCATGCCAAGTCCCATGAGCTGGGGGAGGCTTCCAACGCTTGCGCCTGAGTTATAGACTCTTACCTCAACGCCGTAGTTCCTCATCTCCAGGATACGTTCAGCGCCCTCCCTAGCGAAGACCTCGACTAGGCGTTTGTCATTAAGTGCTTTTCCAACCTCAATTGTGTCCCTTATATGCTCCTCAGGAGTCAACCCTTCGAAAGCAGCTCTGAAGCCGCCTCCCGATACGACTGTGCAGTTGTTCATACCCGCCGGAGCCTTCGAGACTAGGATAGCCTTCAGCCCCCGGGCGTTTACCTCAATCGCCGCCCTTAGGCCTGCTCCTCCCGATCCAAGTATGAGGACGTCAGAATCCACGGCGTGAACCATGAGATATTAGGATGCGAGGTTGGATAAAATGGCTACTCGGATATGTAGACCTTCTCCAGACAGATGTCCTCCGCCGAATCCCGGGCTACAACGTTCTCCACCTGAAGCCGAGGATCGAACTGTTTGAGGGTCGATTGGATGGCAGGAAGCGTAAGGCTGCTGCATAACCCCTTTAAGAATATACCGCAGTCGACACCGACGTCGAGGAAGGCTCCATGAAAAGGGCACTGGTTAACGATGAACGTGACGCTTTTTTCGTCACGCTTGTGTATCGAGACCTCGGCGCCAGCGTCCTCCATAAAGCGCCTATAGACCTCTTCCCCGGTCTCGATTGGAGTAAGCCCCTCAGGAATTTTTCTAATCATATCCCTGGCGATGATCTCTCCCTGCCTCTCCGTCGCTACCATTAGTTTGTCGAGTGATGGCTTTGTCCCCAGGTCTTTGATTACCTCGATGATATATAGGGCTAGAAGCATGTACCCCCTTCGGACACCTACAGACATACAGGGAAGCCTAGTCGAGATAGACATTAAACCTTCTACTAAATTACCTAAAAACCATCGGCTTCAGTACCTAGGGCGTTAAAAAAGGAGGGAGGTTAGAGAGACACCGGGTCGCAGAGATTCGTCTCTTTGGCTGCTGCGCGTCCGCAGACTCGGCAGATATACTTTGGATTCTTAACCAACTCCATATAGTCGGAGAGATCAGTTCCTTCTGCGACGAGGCTACAAAGGTGCTTTGCGTGGTTCTTATGTGGCTTCTCGTAAAGAGGCATCCTGTTCCCCTAATACCCAAAGGGGGATCAGATGAATTAAACGTTAGTCACTAGACGCGCTGCCAAGCTGAGACGCTGAGGAAGATTACAACGAGTGTGAAGACGATTACGCCACTAGTCGCCACGTTAAAGATCGCAGAAGCGAAGATACCAATAACGACGCTTACGACGCCGAACAGAATTGCAGCAATTATTGTATCTCTGAAGCTCATCCCAAGTTGCAGCGCCGTCAAACCCGGCAGCACCAATAACGCCGCTACCAGAATCATCCCAACAACCTTTATGCTAAGAACGATGGTCACTGCAACAAGGACGTCGAATATGTTGGAGAGGGGTCCCACAGGGACACCCATTAAACGAGATGCCTCCTCGTCGAAGGTGATACTTAACAGCTCCTTGTAGAATACCCCAACGACTATAAGACTCACAAGTCCGAGCCCTGTCACGACCAGGAGGTCAAACGTGCTGATTGTAAGTATGGAGCCAAATAGAAAACTGAAGAGGTCGACATTGAAGCCACCTGCTAGGCTAATCAGGATCAGGCCTGTGCTGAACCCTACAGCGAGCATGACAGCGATCGCTGAGTCACTCTGGGCTAGGCCATGCCTGCGCATATATCCTATGCCGAGCACCCCGAGGACAGCCACAATTAATGCAGTCAGTAACGGGTTGACGCCCAGGAAAAGACCGAGAGCTATGCCACCGAAACTTATGTGGGCGACACCGTCGCCGATCATCGACTCCTTCCGTAGAATAACGAAGACTCCAATTAAGGCGCAGATGAGCGCCGCCACAGAACCACCTACGAGGGCATACTGAAAAAACCGGTAGCCTAGGAGACTAATTGGGTCTATCATCCTCAAAAAGCCCCTCACACATATGCTCATGGAAGACGAAGTGGAAGTGGTCACCGTAGGCCTTCTTGAGGACGTTGGTGAACCCAATCTCATCGCTTATTTCAGCAACGTTAATCCCCCTGTTGACGCAGATAACTTTACTCATCCTACAGAAGACGGCTGAGAGGTCATGGCTGACGTCGATGATCGTGACTCCTCTTTTAGAATTAATGTTACTCAACTTCATGTAGAAGCGTTCTTGGGTTTCAGGGTCGACGCCTGTCACTGGCTCATCTAGAAAGAGTATTTGGGGTTCCCTCACCATGGCCTTAGCGACGAATACGCGTTGCTTCTGTCCTCCGGAGAGCTGCCCGATCCGCTTCTCTGAGATGTCTTTTATGCCCATGAAATCGAGTATCGCATCGACCCGCCTCCAATCCTCCATAGATATCCGGTGACCCAAGTTCTCCCTCTGTATCCTGCCAAGTCCAACGAGCTCCCTGACGCTTAGAGGAAAGCTTTGGTCGAAGTTTGTTGAGTCCTGGCTGACGTATGCAATCTTTTTCCAAGCCTTGAACTGTTCGATTGGTTCTCCGAACAGTTTAACGGAGCCTGAGTCTCTTGGGAGAAGACCCAGTATGGCTTTTATTAGAGTCGTTTTCCCTCCTCCATTAGGGCCTACGATGCCGACGAAGTCGCCGCGTTGTATTGTGAAGGAAGCATCTTCAATAACTCTTTCACCCGAACGTGAGATAGTGACTGCTTCCACTTCGATTACGGGCGTTTTTATATCCATCAAGATCCCAGACCTTTCTTCAGATTAACAAGATTACTCTCTAGCTGTTGAAGATAGTCCAAACCCTCTAGAGGGCCGTTCATGTGGTATAACCTCAGAATTTCCACATCTTTCTCGGATCCACTCTGAAGCTCCATCTTTATAGTTTGTACGTAGGCGTCCGAGTAACCGGGTTCGAGGTAGAACGTATAAGTTACTGTTCGTTTCATGAGTTCTACGATGTCGATTATTGTCTGAGTGCTTGGCTGCTGGTCAGCTGAGAGTCCAACTATTCCCTGCTGCTCAAAACCATAACGTCTAGCTAAGTAGCCGAAGGCGTCGTGGGTAACGAAGATAGTGTCACTCCTACGGCTCTGGAGTTGGCTTCGATATGCAATATCCAAGTCACGCAACTTCGCAGAGAACGTGTTCCAGTTATTCTGATAGTATTCCACGTGAGTAGGGTCCTTCTCGATAACCGCTTTGTAAATCGTATCTGCTTGTTGCCATGCCTCATATGGGCTGACCCAGGTATGAGGATCGTAGACACCATGCTCCTGTACCTCGGATTGCTCAACGTTCATCCATAAAGTCAAGTTCTGTGTTGTGTCTAAGAAGATCTTTCCCTTCATATCAATAACTGGTATTATATCGTCCTGTATCCAATTGTCTAGACCAGCGCCGTTAGCTACTAAGATATCGGCATCGCTAGCGTCAACTAAGTCTCCTGCGGAGGGCTGCCAGCTATGGACCTCTATCCCTGGCTGGATAAGGCTTCTAACCTCGACCATATCTCCGCCTATCTGACTAACCATATAGGCGAGTGGATAGAAAGATGTCACCACAATCAGCTTATCTCGCCTCTCTGGTTGAGGTCGAAAAACGTAAGCGAGACCCATTATTATAGTGCACACGACGAGAAGAGCCATTGCAAATATTAGGCGTCTATCCACAAATACACCGAAACAGGATTGAAGACGGAACTTAATAAATATTAATTTTAAAATTAATAAAAAATACTATATAATCCCCTGAATATTATTAACTTGAGTTCGATGCCTATAGTTAGTTTATCTCTGAACGACCAACTCCTCGAAGACCTCGATAAACTTCAGGTCGAACTCGGTTACTCGAGTCGCTCTGAGATCGTCAGAGCAGCGTTACGGTTTTTCTTCACCGAGAGTAGAGAAAAGCAGCCGCTCAAAGGGAATGTAAACGGATTACTCCTAGCGATCCACAGCCACGAAGCGGAGCACCACGTCACCCAGATCAAGGCAAGATACCTCGATATAATCAATACGCAGCTCCACAATAGGTTCCAGGAGGGGAAGTGTATGGAACTCTTCTTACTTGACGGCGATGTTGAGAAGATCAAGGAACTCGCAACAGAACTTCAGCGAAATGAGGAGAACGAGTACGTTAAGTTGCTTATCACTTGATTACATTCTCCCAAACTTGTTAAATATCCTAGGTTAACCCGTTTCAATACAATGATCGAGAAAGTAAATTTTAATCAGGTAAAGAAGAAGCCGCTAAATGAGATTCATGGTGAAAGGGTACTTTACCAGCTCGTCTGGCGATTCACACCGAAGGCAGAGATCTTGAAGGCTTTCAAGGGCGTCGCACGACTCACAGTGCCACCCGGCGAGACGAATCTTATACACAACCATCCGAAGGAGGAGCAAATATACATCCTTCTTAGCGGCTCCGGGATCATACAAATAGGAAAGGAAAGGGTTGATGTTATCCCTGGCGATGTTGTCCACCTCCCGATGAATGTTCCCCATGGCTTCTTCAACACAGGGAAGATCCCCGCAATAGTCCTAAACATCGGCGCGGGCGTCGAATAGTCTCACCACATTTAAATCACTTCATAAATACGAGTGATCGGTATGAAGCTCCTAACTGCAACAGACGAAGCGATCAAGACAGCTGCTTTTCTTTTGAGAGAGGGAGGAGTCATCATCTACCCAACTGAGACAGTCTATGGTATTGGCTGCATCCCCTCTGAATCCAGCGCTGCTCAGAGGATCTGCGAGATCAAAGGACGGGCCGACAAACCTCTTCCCCTCATCTGTTCAGATGTTGACGCAGTTAAGAGAATCGTAGTGATGACGCCTTCGGCTGAAAAGTTAGCTGCGAAGTTCTGGCCAGGTCCCCTCACATTGGTTCTCCCAGCGAAGGCTAAGTACAGCATGTGGGTTAGCCACGGCGCCTCAACTCTTGGGGTCAGGGTTACTGAGCACCCGATAGCCCGAAAACTCGCAAAACAGGTGGGCGGGGTAATAGTCAGTACTAGCGCTAACCTCTCAGGAAGGGAACCTGCTAAGACGGCCCAGGAAGCTGCGGAAATATTCGGGAATAAAGTTGATGTTATCCTTGATGACGGTCCATCACCCCGTAGCGAATCCTCCACTATCCTTGACTTAAGCGGCGAGGAGCTCTGGCTCCTTCGGAAGGGACCTATTACGGGGGAGCAGATACTGGCAGTTCTACGAGCCTAGATCTTCCAGCCCTTTTCAACGAGTTTCGCGATGTTGACGTTCATGGGGGCGTCTACAGCTCTAGCCACTGGCTCGCACTTCGTCCTTAAGACGTACATCAGCGGGCAGGGTGCCGGTACCTCCGTCAGGGTCTCCCAGTTAGCCATTCCCTTTGCTATGATTATGTCTGACCCATAGAAAGCGGCATTGAACTTTTCCGATGTCTCAGAGAGATTTACCCCTATCGAGTCGGCGCCAGTTGTGATGACCTCATTTGCCTCCTCCGTCATTCCCACGACTTCGGCGTCCTCCATCAACGCATCATTAAGACTCGGCCCAGCCTTCACGGCGACGGTTACTAGACACCCGACCCTCCTTAGCTCCCTCACGATTAACCTATCGAAGGCGATCTCCCCAGCATTATCGGTGAGTAATAGTGCTCTCATCCCAGGCTTGAGAAGTTTCTTTAGTTTCTCCGAGTCGTCGATGTAGAAACCTTCCTCAAGACCCTCAAGGGCTTCCACTATGTCGGCGTTGTGACCGGGAACGTCGAACTCGATGACGTTGCCAATACAGGCGACCTTGAGAGCGGCGTAGAGTCGCTTTTCTTCAGGCTGGAAATCTACATACTCCTCCATTTTGGGGAAGATCTTCATGGCAAGCTCATTCGACTGGACTTTTTGGTCAATGTATGGATCCAAACAGTCGGTGGCATCCCTGATTACTTTGCATCTCTCGGCACCAATGAAGCTGGGTACTGCGTTCGGCCTATACATTTCCCCCATCATCTTGAGGAGCCCCGCCATCGCCTTCACCCTCCTACTCTCGTCGTCAGTAGACATCTGGATCATTTTGTAGCCACGGTACAAAATACAATAACCACAGTATGTGCCGACCTTCAAATCGAGTCCTCACAGGCATGGACCCTTGGCGGAATATATTATTTCGCCGCGAGAGAACATTTTTCAGGACGAGGAAGTATACTTGAGCAGATAATAGGAATGCCCAAGGAGTTCAACATCTTAGCCACAACCGAGAGAGTCAACGAGAGCAGGGCTTGTAGTGAGCTCTGGATGTTACTCAAGGCAGCGGGGGACGAGAACCCGTGGGTGGACAGGATCGGAATCTGGGGTTTAGTAGTCGCTAACACCAAGTTAAACCCAATTACCGCCATCGCCAAAATGAGGGAAAACTGGATCAAGAAACCTGAAGCCATTCAGGCGCTCTACAGGGTTATACCCCTCCAATGTCTCGTCCCTACGACGAAGGAGGACATAGTCAAGGCCACCCAGAAACTCTCAACGACTATAAATGCTGAAGACTCCTACAGAATCACAATTGAGAAGAGACGCACACAGTTAGCTAGCAAGGACATTATCGATGCTGTGGCCGAAGGAATCAATAGGCGAGTCGATCTTGAGAATCCCGACTGGTTGATCCTGATAGAGATCACTGGAAGGATAACCGGAGTATCTGTAGTCCCTCCTATTAGCATCTTGAACGTTCAGAAGGAACGAGTGCGGTTAATGGCGGAGGCTAAGAAGGGCACCGCGTTCAACGATAAGGCTGGTTAAAGCAGTATCACCGCCGGCGGCTTCAAGTTCCTTATCCGAGACATTGTAAATCTTCTTGAGTCTCTGGGTCTTTTCAGGAGTCAAAATAAGGACCGAGTCGTCCTCCTCGCCGAGTTTTTCAGCGGTTCTCCTATACACTGCCTCTGCCTCATCTCGGCTTGGGGCGAAGATCAAGAGGGCTATATACCTTGTTTTAAATGTCACTCCGAGTCTCGAGAGAGCTGTTGTTATTTGATCTTGGGCTGAGGCATAGAGAAGGGTTTCGACTTGGATGCTCTTAGAGATGGCCACGCCGGTTTCCGTTGCCTTCGAGGCGTTAACAGCCGCCATATGAAGATGTTCCCAACCCGCGACCCAGTCCGCGTCGAAAAGCTGCGCATAATGAGGTGCAGCTGAGTCCGAAACCATTTTGATTAGGGACATAGGGTCGCTAACCTTGACCTCTCTGAAACCTCCTATGCAGATAGCCCACAAAGATCCTTTAATCGTGAAAGTCTTCATGAGTTAACCCTTAGTATGTTAGAGAGCCTTGGGGAAGATTAAAGCCATTATTGCTTAAGGCACTTGGCGATAATTGAAAGGAGGCGGTCAATCTCCTCCTCAGTATTGTAGAAGTCAGTAGCGACTCTAATGCCTGAAGGACGGAGACTCAGGAAAAAACCGTTCTCCATAAGTTGCTTAAAAGTCGCCTCATTATCCTTAGTGCTAAAACTGATGACCCCCGATCTTAGCTCTTTCTCCATCGGCGAGACAATATCTATGCCGAGGTGGCTGAGGCCATCATAAAGCATCTGGCTGAGCTTGAGTACCCGAGACTCGATAGCAGCTGGACCGAGGCTTAAGATTAATTCGATAGCAGCTTTCGTCCCTATAGTACTAAGATAACTCGGCTCTCCAAGTTCATACTTTTTCGCGGATGACTTGAGCCTCGGTCTCTCAAGGTCGTGTTCCTCGACAGCTCGATACCCGAACTGGACGGGCTCTAGCTCGGGGATTAGCTCCCTGTTAACGTAGAGAAAACCGGCGCCGCTACAACCGATGAGCCATTTGTATGCTCCATTCGCGTAGAAGTCAACTCCCTCCCTCTTAACATCAACCTTGAGGGCTCCGGCAGCCTGGATGCCGTCGACGGCCAGATAGGAGCCGTGCTCGTGAACAACCTCCGAGAACGCCCTTAGATCGTGGCGAGCACCTGTCAACCACTCGACATGACTTATTGATACCACTCTAGTCTTGTCGTCGATCGCTTTCTCGAGGTCATCTAACCTGACCGCTCCCCTCCTGCCTCTAACCGCTCTGACCTCAACACCCCTGACTTTCTGAGCTATCCATGGGTAGAGATTCGCAGGGTTCTCCAGATCATTTACAACGACGTTTTCCCCCTCCTTGAATCGGATGGCTTCAGCCATCGTTGCGAGGCCGGCGGATGTGTTAGGCTGAAAACAAGCCTCCTCGGGGGTGGATCCAACAAGCTTCGCCCATTCAGCAACGGTCTGCTCCGTCCTCTCATCACCCCGCCTATCGAGTCTGTCCCAGTCGAGGAGGTATCCCCTGATCGCCTCCTGAACCGGGGTACAGGGAGGGCTGTGATTAGCTATGTCGAGGAAAACAATGTTCTTAGTCACTGGGAAATACTCTTCCCTGATCTTCGCGACATTCATAAAGGGATATTGTTTGGTCAGGGTTAAAGAGTTGGGTTTCATCTCACCTGAAGGAGACCAATAAACGGGGTACTCCTCGATCAGGGAAAGACCAAGTCTTTCCGCGGATTTGAACGAAGCCTTGTTGTTCTTCCAACAATGCCAGCCTACCCTCCTTAAGCCAATTGAAGCAGCGTATTGGATCAAAGCTGTTGCTGTAGCCGTGGCGA
>CAZIAF010000017.1:17254-19656 GCA_964537625.1 uncultured Candidatus Bathyarchaeia archaeon | reverse complement strand
GGCCGATAACCGCTGTGAGGACAATCAGCAAGGGAAGTCCTGGGATAGTTAGTAAGATGTCGTTGAACCTCATCAATAACTCATCCACCCATCCCCCAAGATATCCAGAGACTAGGCCAACGAGGAGCCCGAGTACGACAGCGATTACTGCTGAGAAGATTCCAATAGCGATTGATATTCTACTTCCATAAATGAGTTGTGAGAATAAGTCTCTACCATAGTTGTCAGTTCCTAAATAACCAAATGCGTCACCCCAGATCCTAGTGCTCACGTCGTCGATGTAGACCCTGACTGAACCGGTTTCGGCCTTAATGTTAGTTTTTATCATCAAGGAATACTCCCCCTTCTCAGGAATCAGTTTAGACGCATCCGCAAGGATGTCTTTGAAGAGTCTTAATCTCATGTTTGCGTCATTTGAATCTATCCGTGGACTCGGCAACAACCAGTCGACAGATTTCCGTTGAGGTCCTGAATCCCAGAGTAGTAGCTGGTTTCCGGAGGATTGTTTTAAAATTACTTGCAAGCTCCAGGTAGCTTCACCTTCTACAATTGCTTTGTATGCCATATGGACTGAGAATCTGTGTGGGGATGCATACTTGTATTGGAATAGATTCTCGATATACGCAAAACCTTCGCTACTCGGATTACTTAAAGCGAACTCTATTGCACCTGGGCCACTTCCTTTTTCAATTAACGGTATTCCTGGATTCCCTTGTAGACTAGACCAATCAACTGCTAGACCAGATGTCGTTGTTTTCCATTCATTTAATGAGGCGATCGAGTTGAATGCCGGATCATTCACATAATATGTATTGCGGGGAAGGTTTGAGTCGAGCCACTCCGGTTTTGCTCTAAAGTTTGCCAACTGCATTGTTAATTGTGGGTCGTAAGGTGTAAGAAATGGAGCTAATGCTGCCATACCGATGAAGAATAATAGCAAAATTAACCCGACAATACCGAGTCTGCTCTTTGAGTATAATGTAACGAACTCTAGTGTTTTCTTCAGTAGCTGGTTTCTCTGTTCCATCATCATCACCTACTGATGTTTAATCCGCGGGTCTAGGAAACCGTATATAATGTCAGCGATAAGATTAGCAACCACCACCATCACGGAGATAATAAAGAATATCCCCTGAAGCGCTGGAAAATCCTGTCGCGTAATAGCGTCCCAAATATACCTACCCAATCCATACCAAGAGAACACCGTCTCTGTCAGTAAAGCTCCACTTAAGGTGAAGCCGAATGCAAGTGCGATCACAGTTACCATAGGCAGCATTGCGTTCCTCAAAGCATGTTTGTATAATACATTCCTCTCATCGATGCCCTTAGCCCGAGCTAGAGTGATGTAATCCTCCGTCAGGACATCCATCATTGCTGCCCTCATGATAAGTGCAAAGCCTCCAAACTGGATTATGACGAGAGCAATAGTTGGAAGCGTCATGTGCCATAATATATCTGCGACAAGGGCTATTGGTTCGGTGGGTGTCGGAACACTCGTTGTTCCTCTGATCGGAAACCATTGCAGATTCACCCCGAAGACGAGCAACATGAGAAGTCCTAGCCAGAAAGCTGGAACCGAGTTTCCGAGGAAACCAAAGGATATCGCTGAAATATCGAAAACACTTCCTCTCTTCGCGGCGGCGACGATTCCGATCACCATGCCGATGACTATAGAAAGGATAGTCGATGTGCCAACGAGCAGCAGCGTGTTAGGAAGCCTATCCAGAATATCTTGTGCCACGGGTCTTTGGCTGTAAAAAGAATACCCTAGGAACCCCTGTAGGGTTTGTATTATATATTGCACATACTGCTCCCAGAGTGGCTTGTTAAGACCGAATAACTCATACAGTCTTTGAACCTGCTCTGGCCGAAGCCTGATGACATCGATTATCATGGATACTGGGTCTCCTGGCATCAGTCGAAAGATAGCAAAGTTGAGGGTCATTATTATGAAGATAGTTATCGCCGCGAAGATCATTTTTTTCGCTAGAAACGAAAGGAAGCCCATAGATGACACCTATATCAAATACTACTAGATTATGATAAATACTATTAAAAAAAGGGAATGGATAAATCCGTTACTTTTTGCGTCGTAAAACCACATAACCCGCTGCGACAATCACGACTAATGCTGCGAGACCAGCTGCATACATCGTGTAATCAACGGGTTTCTCTGCAACAGTTAGTTTGTACTCGTCTCTCGAACCGAGACCAGCTAAACCAACCTTTGCGACGAGTTCAACGACCATGTCATAAGTACCTGGCGTTATGTCCTTTGTGTCGAGGGTTGCAGTGTAGGTTCCGTCAGTGGCCGCTGTGCCTGCGAAGGTCTTCAGCACTGTGCCATCATTCTTCGAAACAGAAATGGAGTAGGTGCCATTAGTTACTGGTTTATTTGCGTA
>CAZIAF010000017.1:0-17154 GCA_964537625.1 uncultured Candidatus Bathyarchaeia archaeon | reverse complement strand
ATCGGGATGTTAGTGCCAACCCAGTGTAGCGCCCAGAAGCTTGTTGTGTTCATGTAAGCTATAGCTGTCAACTTGTCTGGGGCTTCACCCTTAACATAGTTCCCAAGATAGGAGATGTAGACTGGGTTCTGCTCTTTCAATGCATAATCCCAAGTGAAAACAACATCTTCGGCGGTTAATGGAAGGCCGTCGTGCCACTTGATGCCGTCGTTAAGGTTGAAGGTTATTTTGATTCCCGGTGTACCTTTGGGGGAAGTCCAAGTCTCAGTCTTCCAGCTCTTAGCAAGCCATGGGATTTCAGCGAAGGTCTTTGGATCGAGGTTAATTGGTGTGTCGTAGATAATGTTGTTGAGCATGCTGTCCCACCACCAGTTGATCTCGTACATTGGACTGGGCTGCTGTGGGTCTGAGGTCCATCCTACGTTGAGGACGGAGCCATACTTTTGGGTCTTATCTGTTGCAAATGTGAATGTAAACTGGTTAGTCACGCCTTGCCACCATGGGAGGTCGACAACATTCTTGAGTCTCGCATTGTAGGGTGAGACGTATGCTTTAGCGTAAAGTGGGATGAAGGGAACCTGCTCTGATAGGTACCTCTGTGCTTTCTGTGCTCCTGCTAATACCTCAGCATTCGTCTTACTGAATTTGAGTTGGTCTAGTGCACCGTCGACTGTGGAGTTCTTGAAGAGGCTGAAGTTTTGGGTCGGTGGAGATGTGGAGTAGTATAGGTCATATAGCCAGTCTACGTCAGGGCCTCCTCCCCAACCAGCGGTGTAGATATCATAGTCCTGTTCATTGAAAACTTTAGGTGATGCAACTGATCGTGGGACCTCCTGGAGATCGTATGGAACGCCAATTGCATCAAACTGTTTAGCTAGCTCACGTGCAGAGAAGATCCTATGCGGGTGTTCTGTACGGGCAATAATGACCAGTGCCCTCATCGTTGTGCCTGTCTTAGGGTCGATGCGTTTCCCATCCGCACCCTTCACGAAGCCTATGCTGTCAAGGATTTGGCCTGCTTTAGTTGGGTTAAAGTCGTAGTTGACAAAGTCTTTTCCTCCCCATGGACCGTATCCGGGGGAACCTAGGAAGGTGTCGATTCTGTATCCGAGCCCTTGTAGACCTTCTCTTACAATCAGGTCTTTATCGACTAGGTGAGCGATTGCCTGTCTGAACTTTGTCAGGGTCAATGGGTATCTCTCGCACTGTAGGCTGAATACCCACATGCCTTGTTCAGCATTTTGAGCTGTAGCGATTTTTCCAGCGTCTATTCCGGGCTTGATGTCAGGTATTTGCTCGGCTTCGAAGAAGTCGACGACGTCGACATCTCCTGTGAGTAGTCCTGCAGTCTCAGCCTCGGATGTGGCATAGATCTTGAACCTTATCTCCTTAAAATAGGGGCCTTCGAGGGTTCCTATGCTTGATGTTACGCCGGCTTTCGCTGTTGGTGTTATTATGCTGGATAGCAGTAATATTGTAGCAACTAATACGATTTTTATCGAAGATAGATTATTGCTTTTCATTATGCTCGGGTATTTTATGTATTTGGAATATATTTATCAGTTGTCCTTAATACTTAAATAACGCTTCATCCCGGGCACCTGATATATTTGACTGTTCAAAACAATCTCAAAGACTCTTGGGTTGAGACTAGCGCTTTCCCTGGGTCACGGTATCAACCGATAATCTCCATTGTTTTACTTGCTGTATCTCTGTTTGCTTTCCTTCTTTTATCTTCGTTGGATGATCTGTTTGAAATGATTTTTTTCTTTATTTTTGCTATGCTGACTTTCATTACTGTGGCGTTTCCTCAGTACCGAGAATTTAGGGACATGGTTAAAGAATTGGAAACAAGGGTAGTTGCAAAAGCGAGAAGCAGATCAGGTGTTCAACGTTTTATACCTCTTTTTACATTCTTCTCGATCCTTTTCGTACTCCCTGTGTTAATGTTGTTCCTAGCACCTCCTCCCCTGTTCTTTGTTTCTGTTATGGGGATCATTACAGGTTTCGCATCGTTCCAGCTTTTTTTTGTATATTATGTGAAACAGTGGGAGAAGTTACACAGTCTTAAGGTGAAACGGTATACTCTTCTATGTTACGATGATCGGGACAGACGCGTGATTTTAGAGTATGGTTTGAGAGCTGAGAGGGGTTGAGTTGGATAAGAAGTTAGTATTTGGTTACATTACCCCTATCTTAGCTTGCATAACTGTCTCTCTTGGCTTTGTTCGCTTATTCTTGATGGGCGGAATGAATAGTTCGATCCACCAATCTTTCTCTGAAGAATATATGCAGGTCATTTGGACCCTTGTTTTAACTCTCAGCGGTCTTATAGGTGTGACTTTCCTCTATTGGTTGACGAAAAAGAGTCGAGACTTTGAGTTACGAGTCATAATAGCATTAGTTGTGGCTCCAACATCAGCTATACTCGTTATAATTGTGTCCCAAACGGTTCTAATGGTTATCGCGAAGGCTGTCTCTTCTTTTATGGCATCTCTAATCGTTCTAATCTCTCTCTACGTCGCAGTCTTCTCAGTCATCTTCATAATTAGCAACGTCCTCTCCACGAGAGTTAAAAACTTTGTTTTCATTTTATATGGTGCCCTCTTGGGCTCTTTCGTGAGTCTCCTCCTGCCAACAGCCTCGCTTATAGTCATGCTGCTGGCTGTGGCCCTCTACGACTTGATAATGCTCAACACTGGCTGGGTTCTAGAAATGCTTAAAACCATTGGCAATTCAAAGCGAAAAAGCTCCCGGATGAGCTATATCGATGAGAGTATCGAGATCGGGATGGGTGAGCTCATTTTTTACTCTTTTATACCTGCACATGTCGAAGCGTACTTCAGCCATGAGCTTCTAGTTTTGACGTTGGTTATGACCGGGATAGGCGTGTTGCTTAACCTCTGGATACTTCAGAGGAGGGGAGTAGTAGCTGGATTGCCCGCGCCAATATTCCTCGGTCTAGCTCCCCTGATCCTAAATATGCTTCTCCGAAGTAGCTAATTCTCGGCTACATTCTTTTCAACACCAAGTCGCATCTTAATATCATGGATTCCCCCAATGCATATTTCAGGCCTGAAGAACTCGCTTACTATTCGAGGCAACTAGTTCTCACCGAGATAGGTCTGAACGGTCAGAAGAAACTCAAGAAAGCCAAAGTTCTAGTCGCTGGAGTTGGTGGTTTGGGGTGTCAGCTTTCGGTTCAGCTCGCATCGATGGGAGTTGGTAGCCTGAAGCTAGTCGATAGGGATGTTGTTGAGGTGAGTAATCTCCAGAGGCAACATCTCTATAGCTTCGATGTTGTAGGCTACCCGAAGGTTGAGGCTGCGGCGATGCGACTAAGCAGAGTAAACCCGTTCATCGAGATTGTGCCATTACCGACATCGATCAATGATCGAACCACGGGGAAGTTATTGGAAGATGTAGATGTTGTTGTTGATGGCCTTGATCGCCTTACCCCGCGCCTTGCCTTAAACCGTGCTTGTGTGGAGCAGGGTATACCCTACGTCTATGGTGCGGTGATAACCCATGTTGGAAACGTATCGACGATAATTCCGGGGGAGTCTCCCTGTCTAGAGTGCTGGCAGGGTGGGGTAGATGAGGCTAGTATACCGACATGCGCCACGGTGGGTGTAACTCCTTCAGCGATCAGCGTTATAGCAAGTATCCAAGTCTCTGAAGCGATCCGTATCATCTTGGGTAAAAGACCGAACCTCTCTGGAAGACTCCTCTTCTTCGACCTAGAAGACCTAAGTCTTGAAATCATCACACTCGCTAAGGCTGACGCGTGCCCTGTATGCGGAAAACATGTAATAAAACCAAAACATGATGAAGCCGTGGAGGAGATATGTGGCAGAAACAGTAGGAGGGTGTTCACAATAACCCCCCTCGAGTTCCTCGACTTTCAAGTACCGAACCTAGAAAACAAGCTTACAGCCGAAGGATTCAATATTAAACTAGCTACACGCCTCGGGGTAACCTTCACCGGCACTAATGATCTAATCGGAAGCGTGTTCACAACGGGGGTAGCTGTAATCGAAGGAGCAGAATCTCGTGAACAGGCGACTCGAATCTACCGAAAAATCACTGGAACCGAGGTCGAATAGGCTTTTAACCTCGCTTCCAGCCGTACTCGCTATGGTGATGAGAGAGCAACTCGCGACTTTCTTTGGGAAACCTGATGGACGAAGGGTAGTCCTAGTAGGAATTGGGAGTCTTATAAGGCGAGACGATGCGGTTGGTCTCCACCTCTTAGACCTCCTGGAGGGAAAGCTATCGAGCGATGTTTTACTCCTCAAGACCGAGACCGTGCCAGAAAGCTACACTGGAGCAATCAGGGAGTTCAAGCCTACCCACGTATTGTTGATAGATGCAGCTCACTTCAACGGTAAACCCGGTGAGGGAAGAATCATCCCCACAGAAATGATCGCTAACACAACAGTATCAACTCACAGTCTACCCCTGAATATCTTCACCGACTACATACGGCGATCAATATGCAGCAATGTAGCTCTCCTCGGGATCCAGGGCGTGGACATCGGTATGGGTGAGGGTTTAACTGTGGAGGTTGAGAGAGGTGCAGAGGCACTCTTTATAATTCTCAGAGACTTGTTAAGCTAAGGATACATGTTTTATGTTTCATTTTCACATTTTCACGGATATTTCTCTTAAAAAATTGGAATAATTGTTTTAAAAAGCAAAATCTTATCAACCTTGAACATTTATATTGGCGCATCAAACGAAGTTGTGAGGGACCGAGTTGCTTGAAGGTCTAACCGGATTCACATTAGTTTTAGCCATCGCTGTAGTCGTTGCACTTATCATTTTAGCGATAGGTAACGACTTGGCACCAAAGAGTCCCGATACTCCTGGGAAGTTAGCGCCATACGCTTGTGGGGAGGATGTACCTCCAACAAAGGTTCGAATGAACGTCGAGAACTTTTTCGTTTACGCTGTCTACTTCATGATTTTCGATGTTCTTGGATTTGTTCTCGCAACCACATTATACCGACCTGTGAGCGTAATGTTGCCTTTAGCATATGCCGCAGCGTCTCTAGTATCGGTTGTAATACTCACGGCCAAGTGGAGGAAGTAGAATGGGCCTCGTTACATGGGCTAGGACTCGATCTCCTTGGCTAATTCACTTCAATGGTGCTGCTTGCAATGCTTGTGATATTGAGATCGTAGCTGTATTGACCCCGCGATTCGATGTAGAGAGATTCGGAGGGGTTCTCAAAGGCACTCCTAGACACGCTGACGTCCTAGTTGTATCTGGCTCTGTGAGTCGCAAGTTAAAGAGTCGACTTAAGAGGATCTATGAGCAGATGCCTGAGCCGAAATTCGTTGTCGCTGTAGGAAGTTGCGCTAATACAGGCGGCACTTTCCAGGATTGTTATAATGTCATGGAGGGGGTCGATAAGGTGATACCGGTCAACGCGCATGTTATCGGCTGCCCGCCAAAACCAGAAGCGATACTCGACGGCGTCGTCAAGCTGCTGAAAAGCGCAGGGTATTGAGGTGTATGACTTGAGTTACAGTGAAGAGAACACTAAAACCCTTGAAAGTCTTTCCGAGACTATTGGCAAGGAGAACATCGTTGAGACGAAGTCTCCTAGGGCAAATCGAATATTTGTTTTAATTAAAACAGATAAACTACGTGACGCGGTTACTTACCTAAAAGAGAAGGAAGGTTTGTTCCATCTCGCAACTATCACTGGTATTGATCTCGGGGAAGAAAGAGAGATCAATTATCACTTTAATCGTCCTAATCTCGTTTTCACAATTAAAGTACGAATTCCCGGTGAAAAATCCGTGGTTCCCTCGATTACAGATATAATTCCGGGTGCAGTGCTCTACGAGAGAGAGGTCAATGACCTTATCGGAGTCTACCCCGAGGGACACCCTGACCCAAAGCGGCTTCTCATGACCGAGGAGTGGCCTGAGGGTATATATCCGCTTCTGAAAAAATGGGATGTCAAATCCCTCCGCAAGGCGATTGATGGGGAGGAATGGACGTGAGTGATAGAGAATTTCAGATACCTATAGGGCCACAGCATCCGGCTCTCAAGGAGCCAGCGAGTTTCCTGTTCAAGGTTGACGGCGAAGTGGTAGTTGATGTGGAGCCACGTGTGGGTTACAACCATCGAGGTATTGAGAAAGCGATGGAAGCTCGCACATATATACAAAACCTCTACCTTACCGAGCGTGTCTGCGGAATCTGTAGTAACGCTCATCAGACATTGTTCTCAATTAATGTGGAAGATGTAGCGGGCATCCAAATACCGCCTAGAGCAAAATATCTCCGTACTCTAGTCCACGAACTTGAGAGAATACATAGTCACCTTCTATGGGTAGGTGTAGCTGCACACGAGATAGGTTTCGATACACTTTTCTACTATGTTTGGCGCGACCGCGAGATCGTGCTAGACATCCTCGAAGAGATCAGCGGTAACCGGGTAAACTATGCTTGGAACACAATCGGTGGAGTACGCCGAGACATTTCTAGCGACAAGATACCAAAGTTCCAGAAGATGCTTGACACCCTCGCAGAGCGTACTGCATACTACACAAAGGTAGCCTCCACCGAGTCATCTATCCTAGAAAGAGCCGCTGGAGTCGGGTACTGTAGTAAGGCAGACATGATACGTCTCTGTGGTTCTGGGCCTCACGCCAGAGCTAGTGGAGTCAATAAGGATACACGCCGCGATAATACATATCTTGCATACGACGAGGTACCATTCAACGTCATCACATATGATAGTGGTGATGTCCTCGCAAATGTGTTAGTTCGCGTAGGTGAACTGGTCGAGAGTGTTGGCATCGCCAAGTATGTTCTAGATCATCTGCCAGATGGCCCAATCAGAGAAAAGTTCACTCCTCTACAAAAGGTTCCTGAAGGCGAAGCCACCAATATGGTGGAAGCTCAACGCGGCGAACTCATACACTACATTTCTAGTAAAGGCGACAACAAGCCCTACAGGTACAAGATAAGGGCACCGACCCTAAGTAACATTCCAAGTCTTATTGTCAAACTCAAAGGCGGCTATATCGCTGATATACCTATAGTTCTCGCGGGAATCGATCCTTGCTTTAGCTGCACTGACCGCATGGTCTTCGTCGATGAGGCGAAAGAGAAGACTTGGGATATGACCAACGAGGAGCTTAGGAATTATGGATTAAGGTGGTACAAGAATGGTTACAATAAGTGACATAGTCAATATAGCGATATTCCCCGGAATACTGTTCATTATTGTTTATGCTTTATACTGTAATTGGCTCATCCGAAAGACGGTTGCACGTCTCCAGAATCGAAGAGGTCCCATGCACACTGGTTGGGCTGGAACCCTTCAACCCCTAGCAGACCTCATTAAGCTACTTGCGAAGGAGGATATCACTCCAGGGGCGGCGAACAAGCCTCTCTTCATATTATCTCCGATAATAATCTTCGCGCTGCCCTTAGCCGCGATGTTTCTAATCCCCATACAAAGTCTCAGCAACTTTTGGGAATATACCCCAATTGCCAGCTTTGAAGGAGACCTCATCATAGTGCTCCTACTTCTCAGCCTAATCGTTCTCAACGTCTTCTTAGCGGGTTGGAGTAGTAGTAACTTGTTTGGCGCCGTCGGCGCGACCAGGGTCGCTTTAATGACTCTAGCATATGAGATTCCACTCGTACTTCTAGCGATTGGTCCGGCGATAATGGCTGGTAGTCTAAGCATCGAAAAGATCGTTGCCTGGGAAACGGCCAGCGTACGATCATTCCTAGTTAGTCCAACCATATGGGGTGCTATGCTCGCCGTTGTCATGTTAATCGGGTTCATTATTTGTATCATCTCCCTCCTCGCGGAGCTCGAGATGCGGCCATTCGACATGGCTGAGGCTGAGACCGAGATCGTTCATGGCTGGCAGGTAGAGTACAGCGGGAAAAAACTGGCTCTATTAGTGCTCGGCCGCGATGTGAAGACTGTCTTAGCTTCTGCGTTACTAACCAGTCTATTTCTAGGTGGACCGGCAGGGCCGGTGTTGCCACCGTTCGTATGGTTCATATTAAAAACAAGCTTCTGTGTTCTAGTTCTGAGTAACCTGAGCGCTCTGTTCGCTAGGTTTAGGATAGATCAGATGCTGAGGTGGGCCTGGCAGTACCTTACCCCCCTTGCTATCCTTCAGGTGATGGCGATCGTCGCCTTATCGGGAGTGATCTAAAATGGCGATGGAGAGAGAACTGCTCAAGAATGCTGCAGGTAAACCCTGCACTTTGGACTATCCTTTTGAAAAGAGGACAATGCCCGAAGGAAACCGTGGTAAACACGATTACGATGAAGCAAAATGCACGGGATGCGGTATGTGTAGCCGAGTTTGTCCAAGCTTCGCCATAGAGCTCAAAGGTTTGGGTCCAAAATGTGAAGGTCTTAAGATTAACCTCGGAGCGTGTCTTTTCTGTCAGCAGTGTGAGGAGAGCTGTCCAACAGGAGCCCTTTGGCTAACTACCACTTATGAACTAGCGGTAATCAACAAGCAAGACAGTATCCTTGACTTCAAAAGGATACCCCGTGCACCAACCCCACCGATTATGAAACCCGCGGCCCGAGCGGAGGTGAAAAAGTAGATGGCTTCCGAACTCGTCCAGCTTGGTTTGCTTGCCCTTACAATTGCCTTTTCTCTTGGGGCAGCGGGTTTGAAGAATCTACTTTATGCTGCCTTAAGCCTCGGAGCTATGTGCATCTGCTTAGGAGCTCTTTACTGGGTGTTCTATGCTCCATATGTCGGGCTCTTTCAGATGCTTATCTATGGAGGCGCTGTGGTTGTCCTGTTCGTTTCCGTGATAATGTTCGTAAGGAGTGAGGAAAATGAGTGAGAAAGGCGACTCCATTAAGGTAGCAAGTATCATCGTCACTGTATTGCTTTTCCTCTCGTTCCTCTATGTGGTCTCGAGTACACCTTTTCCACATGCGGTCTACCGCAGTAGAGAGCTTCTCCCCACGCAGCCATCTGACTCTTTAGGTGGGGAGATGAGCAACTTCCTCTGGAATTTTAGGGGTCTTGACCTACTCATGCAGACTCTTGTCCTTTTTGCCACAGCGATTAGCTGTTTGGCGCTCCTAAGGGAGGAGAAACACTGATGGCTAATGACGTAGTCTTCCTAGGCGCGATTTTCGCTATGGTTTCAATAGGGCTCTACTGCGTTGCGCAGAAGAGCATGATCCGTATTCTACTTGGAGTCGAGATAATTCTCAACGCAGGTAACTTTGCTTTGATCTACTTCGCCTCCTATAGGATGGCATTAGGTTTTGTTGACCCACTGGGTCAGAGCCTTGCATTCATGTCAATAATCCTCGGCGGCAGCGTCATCGCGGTTGGCTTAGCTTTGATCGTCAATGCTTACAAGCAGTTCAAGACTACCGAGGTTGACAAACTTAGGAGGCTGAAATGGTGATGGGTCTAGAGCTCTTTTTCATGTTCAGTCCCTTCGCCGTCGTTCTATTCGGGTTACTGTCTGAGAGATTAAATATTACCAAGTTAAGAGAGATCGTTGCGATCATCCTAAGTGGATTCACGCTTTTCTCAGTCTGGCAGCTCTACAGTCAACTACAGGCAAGCCCGACAAAGATTCTTGTCATTACACTCGGCGGAGTACCCCCATTGGGCGCTTGCTTCGAGATCGACATGTTGAGCATCTTCATGGCGTTCTCCGCAGCGTTGCTTGGACTCTTTGCGACTATATATAGTTACAACTATATGGCACATGATACAAGGCTCACAGAGTACTACACTCTCTTAAGCTCCCTCGTAACGGGCATCATCGGCGTTAGCTTCGCCGGCGACTTCTTCACATTCTTCGTGTTCTGGGAGTTGATGGGGATAGCGAGCTATGTACTCGTTGCCTTCAGAAAGGAGAATTGGGGCCCCATAGAAGCCGGATTCAAGTATATGGTGATGGGTGCAGTCGGCAGCACGATGCTGCTCCTCGGCATAGCACTCATATATGGCATGGCCGGTACAGTTAACTTCGCTCAGATAAGCGGCGTCCTCCACGGAGGATCAAACAGCCTCTGGATGATGATTGCTCTTCTGGTCTTTGTAATTGGATTTGGCGTTAAGTCAGCAATCGTGCCGTTGCATACATGGCTTCCAGACGCTCACCCCGAAGCACCAAGTCCGATCAGCGCAATGCTCTCAGGAATCCTCATAGAGACCGCTCTCTACGGACTTACAAGAATACTCTACATCGCCTTCCCTTGGGCAAGCTTTAGCCTAATCATCGCAAGCCTCGCTGTTATTACAATGACGTTCGCTAATGTACTTGCAGTGCTCCAGAGTGACATCAAGAGAATGTTAGCTTACTCGAGCATAGCCCAGATGGGATATATGCTCGTCGGCGTAGCCTCCGGCGGCCTTATGGGGCTTCAGGGCGTATTCCTCCATGTTTTCAATCACAGCCTCATGAAGGGTCTTGCTTTCCTCTCTGCTGGTTCAATCATCGAGGAAACCGGTACACGAGAAATCGATAAGATGCGCGGAGTTGCCAAGATTATGCCCATCTCGAGTCTTACGATGTTCATAGCCCTTCTTGGTTTAGGTGGAATCCCAGGCACGAACGGGTTCATCAGTAAGTACATTCTCTTCGGTTCAGCGATAGAGCCTGGGTACTGGTGGCTCACAATAATTGGTGTATTAAACAGTGCCCTCAGCATGGTCTATTACATACGTGTGATGAAGGCGTTGGTGGGGCAACCGAAAGAAGCCCTGAAGGCAACAAAGGAAGCGCCACCCCTAATGCTCGGGGTGACGGTTGCGATGGCAACCCTCATTATTTTATTTGGTGTTTGGCCTGCCCCAATGATCGCTTATGCGACTGAGGCGGCTAAAGCGCTGCTAAACCTCTCGAATTATGTAAAGGTGATTATGCCCTGATGAATTTCTTCAATATTACGCAAGAAGCGGTTCCGATGTTGATATCTGGAACGCCTGTTAACGGATTTGACGCCGTTCTACAGAACCCCGGTGCTTGGCTTTGTTGGCTTATACCCATAGCTGGGGCACTCTTAATGCCGGTAATCGCCAAGGCGGGTCACAAGGTCCGCGACTATATGGCGGTGGTCTTCGCTTTAGGCGCTGTCGTCGCAGCAGTCTCCATGCTTCCCGGGCTTTGGGCTGAGCATGGGACCAACGACTTGCAGGTAGCGACCTGGATAACCTTTCCGAACGGTGAGCCGCTCAAACTCGGTGTTCTAGTCGACCCATTGAGCATTATGATAGCTAATGTAGTCGCCTTGATCTCTTTCCTCATCATTGTCTACAGTGTCGGATACATGCATGGCGACGAGCACCTAACTCGCTACTGGTTCTTTTTCCTCTTCTTCATCGGAAACATGTTGCTGCTTGTACTCTCCGACAATCTCATCCAGATGCTCATAGGCTGGGAAGGCGTAGGACTCTGCAGCTACGGGCTCATAGGCTACTATTATCGGGACCCAAAAGAGAGGTGGCTCGGCGGACCACCACCCACCAAGATGTTCTCACCCAGTCACGCGGGTATGAAGGCCTTTATAGTGACCGGGATCGGTGACGTCTTACTCCTCGGAGCAATATTCATCATTTACAATTTCGCCGGTACACTGAATTTCGTCGAACTCATAGAGAAAGCCCCACAGTGGATGGCCGCAATATCCGTCTTTCCTGGTTTGCTCAGTCTCACCGCCATACTCTTCCTCGGTGGTCCTATCGGTAAGAGTGCACAGTTTCCACTCCACGAGTGGCTTCCCGAGGCAATGGCGGGCCCGACGGCGGTTAGCGCCCTCATCCACGCCGCTACGATGGTTAAGGCTGGTGTCTACCTGGTCGCTAGGATGGCTCCGGCTTTCTACATAGGCACTTTCGCTGAGCACCTTGCTGAGGCACAGACCTACTTCGTAGCGATCGCGGTTATAGGCGCATTCACCGCCTTCCTAGCAGCCAGCCAAGCTATAGTTGCATTGGAGCTGAAGAAAGTCCTCGCATACTCCACGGTAAGTCAGATCGGATTCATGATGCTTGGCCTCGGTGTCTCAGGTCTTGGAGAAGGTAACTTGTTACCGGGCTTGACTTCCGGAATATTCCACCTTGTAAGCCACGCCCTTTTCAAGGCGGCGCTTTTCCTAGGTGCTGGCTCGGTTATTCACGCAGTGGAGACCATCTATATGAATCGGATGGGCGGTTTAGGCAAGGAGATGCCATTCACAAAGATATTGATGCTGCTAGCTACACTTAGTCTTGCGGGAATCCCACCCTTTAGTGGCTTCTGGAGTAAAGACGCTATATTCGTTGCAAGCTTAAACGCAGGTCTAACGTTAACGAACGTTCTCTACATCGTAGCGGTAGTAACTGCTCTTATGACTCTGGTCTACAGCGCCAGATACATCTACATGGTGTTCTACGGCGAAAAGAGCACTTTCATCAATGAACTTGAGCAACACGGTCACCACGTCCATGAGAGCCCCAAAATAATGTGGGTACCTATAGCCATCCTAGTTACGATAATGCTTGGTGTCAGCGCTCTCGGTCTAATAGGCTTCTTCGTCCCAAGCTACAGCCCAGAAGTGTACATCGAACACCAGATGGCCCGCGTAATCGAGGGATTAAAGGTCCCCGAGATATTCACAGAGGCTAAAGTCGAGTTTACAGAACCCGTAGTAGCTGCTGCCACAAAGATGACCGCGATAGGTTCAAGTGGGGCAATTCTGCTCGTTGGAGGAATTACAGTCTACCTATTCTATATGTCGCGTCGTTATAATGCCTGGCAGATCATCAGCAACAATAAGATACTGAAGATGAAACACAGCTTCCTTTGGAATCGCTGGTACATCAATGACCTCTACTACGCTGTCGGCGTAAACGGGCTTCTCACCCTAAGCAGAGGTATAAACAATACATTAGAAGCCAAACTTCTGGGCATCAACGACGCTGCCCCTAAAGGCTTTACAGGTCTTTGGGACCAGGTGAAGAAACTTCAAACGGGTTGGCTGAGTATCAACTTACTCTACTTGGTGGGTCTGCTGCTGTTCATGATGTTCCTCGTCTTAGTAAGAGGGGTGTGATGACATGGTGATGGCTTATAGTCTGTTATTGGCGCTCTTTGTGCCCCTCGCAGCGGTACCAATTGCTTACTTCGTTAGTAGATCAACAGGTAAGAACACCGGCTGGCTCGTCGCCGCTTCCCTCTTCATCTCGCTCCTACTCCTCGGAGGTATTGCGCTAGAAATCAGGGACGGTAGTGCCTACAGGGAGACCTATAGTTGGATACCTTCCGCTGGGTCAATTCCTAAAATAGACTTCACACTACTCGCAGACGGGATGAGCATATTGGTGCTACTAACAATTAACCTCCTCTGCTTGGGTATCACCATCTACAGTATGCCCTATATGGAGCACCGGTTCAACGAGTGGGAGCACGAGACCCATGAGAAGCAGGCCCCAGGCGCCTTCGGCAACTACTTCGCCTTATACCTTCTTTACACTGTGGGCATGCTCGGCACGGTTATGTCGACGAACCTCATCCAGTTTTACCTATTCTACGAACTCATGCTCATCCCCTCGTGGCTGCTGATTAATAACTACGGCTATGGAGATAGGGAAAAGATCGGCATGATCTACTTCATGTGGACCACTATCGGAGCTGTCATCCTACTTGCGGGTATACTCGCCGCTTACACCATCACGGGAAGCTTCGAGATAAGCGCTCTAACAAGAGTCGTAGGCGCCAGTAACGCCGGTTGGATTGCGATGGCAATGTTATTCGCCTTCTTTACGAAGATGGCGGTCTTCGGCTTACATACGTGGCTGCCATTCGCACACGCTGAAGCTCCGACACCCATCTCAGCTCTTCTAAGCCCCGCTATGATCGGGATTGGAGCTTACGCCGCACTCAGGTTGGTCGTTATACCAATGACCCCCGTATTCCAGACATTTAGTTGGGTCTTCACGGTTTGGGCTCTAGTGACGATGATCTACGGCGGCCTCATGGCCCTCACACAGGATGACATAAAGCGTTTCCTCGCCTACAGCAGCATCAGCCAAATGGGCTACATCTTCCTCGGCCTCGCCAGCGTTACCCCAAATGGAGAGATGGGTGTGATTTTCCACTACATCAGCCACGGATTCGGAAAGGCAATTCTCTTCTGCGTTGCTGGCATAATTATTAGCCACACTGGAACCAGAAGCATCAAGAAGATGGGCGGTCTAGCTGACAGGATGCCTTGGACAGCGGTCCTAGCTCTCATAGGCTTCCTAACCATCGGAGGCGTGCCGCCTACGATGGGCTTCATGAGCAAATTCTTCATATTCTCCGGCGTCTTCGGCAACCAACTAGCGCCAACCGAGCAGGTATGGGCTGCCGTTGTTGGAATCATTATGACTATCCTCACGATCGGCTATGCAATGTGGACGGTACGTAGAGTCTTCTACGGTCCGCTGCCTGAACACCTGAAACAAGTGAAGGAAGCCCCTATGACTATGCTGCTACCCCTAGTCGTTTTTGCGATCTTCTCTCTTCTGCTTGGAATATGGCCCACGCTTGTGACCGACTACCTAGCTCCTTTCTTCGCGTAACATCCCTCTTAGAGAAGTTTTTTTCCTATGTAATTTAGAGCCATTTTAAGCCTTGAGATCACGATAGTTTTTTTAATGTAAGCAGGGTTTGCAATTAGGAAATGAGTGTCGCTGTCATCGGGCCCTCATCCTTCATAACTTGCTTCCAGCTAATTGGGGCACAGGGGTACAACTGTGTCGATGGCGAACAGGTCGCCGAGAGATTAGGACAGCTCGTGGAAGAAAAGAAGTATAAACTCATTATCTTCCCTGAGCGGTTCGCAAAAGAGACTCTTTCAGTTAGGGAGCAGGTTTTAAAGAGGGGTGCCATATCACCAGTTTTCGCATTAGTACCCGATTTCACTATGGAGACTGGGGATAGGATGCAGGAGCTTCAGGCAGTCATCTCGCTTGCGATTGGTACAAAGCTGGAGTTGTGATGATGGAAGTTAAAAAAATCCTTTCGGTCGGTAAGAGGCTTCAAACCATCCTTGAGGAGGCTGAAACGGAGTCTCAGCGGAAGCTTATGGACGCTAAGCGCCGCTCCGAAGATATGGTCAACAAGGCTAGAGTTGAGGCCGAAGAGAGGAAGGCCAAAGCTCAGCGTGGGGCAGGAATCGATGACTTGATCAAATCCGAGGAGAAGAGCGCTAACAAGGAGGCTGAGAAAGTGAAGGCTCAATATGAGCAAAAGATCGAGGCGTTGAAGACATTCTCCAAGAAGAAGAGAGATGCAGCGATCGATCTCGTCCTTAAGGAGGTTCTTCCATGAGCCAACAAAACAGCTTGGATCTCGAGACCAGACTAATCGAACGCACCATGGCACAGCGTGACGAGATGCTGGAAAAAGCTGAGACTGAAGCGAAACTGCTTCTCGACAATGGTGAGAAAGAGGCTCAGCGGATTAAATCCGAGACTGATCGCCAGATTTTAAACATCGTCGCAAGCGTCCTACGCGGTGTCCGTGATAGGATCATCGGAGGCATCGAGCTTGATAGCCGAAAGAGATTGATGATAACCCGCGAGGAAGTCTTCCAGCAGATCTATATTGAAGCTGAAAAGAAGCTTAAAGAGATTACCGAAGACAAGAAAACGTATCATGAGACCCTCGTTAAACTAATCTCTGAGGCAGTGACCTCCATCGGAGGAGCTGAATTCATAGTTTCAACAAATGATAGGGACCTTATAGATCTCAAGAAAAACCAAAAAAAATTCGAAAGCGACCTACAAAAATTAACAGGCGTTAAGATGACTCTCCAACTCGATGAAACGCCTATCTCAGCAATTGGCGGTGTCGTCGTCAAGGACGTATCCGGTAAAAAGACCTTCTTTAACACTTTGGAGGGAAGGATGCAGAAAGCCCGGGCAAAACTCAACATACAGCTCGCTAAGGTTCTGGAGGCGCAATAAAGATGGGAATCCTAGGTACAATAGAGCGAATCAACGGCTCATTGATACGTGCCAACTTCAAAGGAGCCCCCAAAATCGGTGATCTAGTTGAGGTAGGCAATTTGAAGCTGATGGGAGAGATTGTCCGGCTCGATGGGCAGACCGCTTTCATCCAATGTTATGAAATCACCTCTGGTATCCGCCCCGGTGAACCAGTTAACGACACGGGTGAACCTCTCATGGCGGAGCTTGGTCCCGGCATCATGGGCGCCATCGTAGATGGAGTCGAGAGGTCTGAAACCGAACTTTGGAATAGAACCGGTCCATTTGTCAGTAGGGGGACAAGCGTCGCCCCATTAGACCGAAATAAGAAGTGGTCCTTCGTCCCAACTGTTAAAAAGGGAGACAAGGTTGGCCCAGGTGACTTTATAGGCAATGTCCAGGAGACGAAGAGTTTCGTCCACAAGATCATGGTCCCACCGAATATGAGTGGCACCATAAAGAGTATCCACAAAGGCGAATTCACTGTGGAGGAGACCATTGCTGAACTAGAGTCTATAGATGGCGTCAAGGAACTAAAAATGATGCAGAAGTGGCCAGTACGCCGACCAAGACCAGTAAAGCAGAGACTCCCTCTGAGTGTTCCCCTTCTCACAGGCCAGCGCGTCATAGACACCTTCTTCCCCTGCGCTAAGGGTGGTGCCGCAGCCATCCCCGGTGGCTTCGGAACCGGAAAAACAGTGACTCTCCAACAGATCAGTAAGTGGAGTGATGCAGACATCATCATTATCATAGGCTGCGGCGAACGTGGAAACGAGATGGCTGATGTCGTCACACACTTCCCAAATATCCAGGACCCAAGAAGCGGTAGAAACCTGATAGAGCGCACCGTCATCGTCGCAAACGTCAGCAATATGCCTGTCAGTGCCCGCGAGGCATCAATATACATGGGTGTTACCCTCGGCGAGTACTTCAGAGATATGGGTTACGACGTCGCAGTCATGGCTGACTCGACTTCAAGGTGGGCTGAGGCGCTTCGTGACATCTCAGGTCGCCTCGAAGAAATCCCCGCTGAAGCAGGATTCCCAGCATATCTCCCGGATAGGATCGCTGAGCTTTACGAGCGTGCCGGTAGAGCCATCGTACACGGTTCAGGTGAGCGCATAGGAAGCGTCACAATGCTGGGGGCTGTTTCTCCGCCTG
>CAZIAF010000016.1:0-19683 GCA_964537625.1 uncultured Candidatus Bathyarchaeia archaeon | reverse complement strand
TTGACCTTAAACCCGAAAAAAGGAAGGGCTAAAATAGAGGTTATTAATGGAAAAGTAGGGTAAAAACTACCCTATCCATACTGATAATTTGGTGCGGGGGGTGGGACTTGAACCCACGAAAGCCTGAGCTACGGGATCTCCTACCAGAGACCGCTTGATCTTAAGTCCCGCCCCTTTGGCCAGTCTCGGGTACCCCCGCCCATAGATTAACTAACCTAATCGGTTTTAAAGATTCTTTAAGACAAATAAGCCTGTTATTAAAAATTTGACTGATTTAGATTAATCTGCGGCTTCTCTGTAGGTCTTTCCTCATCCACTTGTAATGGCGAAGCGTCGCGGTCTTACCAAAACCGCAAGCGGCGCATACACCTAATCTCATGTGGAAGGAGCGACGACCACAGCGCCTGCAACGCATATGAGTTCTTTTTCCTGTATGAAGCGCGTGCTTAGTAGGCATAATTTTTCACTCTAAGCCTCAGGGGGTGGAGATATCATGATGACGTTATCGCCGCGTAGAACAATCGTACCAATCTGCTCGGACTTCATCGGGTCACTGACATTCTCCGCGTCTTTAAGGACGAGATTGACGTGCTGGTCAAAGCCTTCGAGAGTCCCGCGCAGGGTCTTTCCACCCCTCACTTTGATGAGGACGGTCTTACCAAGGCTACGTTCGAGGACCCGTTCAATCATTTCCGCCAAATCTATGGTCTCCTACACTATTTTCCCGGTCGGGCTCTAATCGAATAATCGAGTTCTCCTATTAAATGTTTGGTATCGTGTAGTATGACAGCAGCTGTTGCGATTTAAATGGATTATTTAGACCTTTAACAGAACCGTTTTTATTCCATACGGCTGATTCAAAGCATTTTCAGCCTCAAAAATGTTTATTAGATAGTGTTCGCCCTCTTTCATAGCCTCTGCAGGGTCATGGCTTCTATTGAGATATGTGCCGAGGGATAGAACTGACCATTTCGAAAAAAAACTATGAATATACGTTGAAGCTTTGGCGCCTGCGGTATCGAATCCACGTTTTAAGGTTCATGTAATGATTTTCGCTGAGGAGAATAACTGGGACCTCATGAAGACCTTCTTCGCCGAAGAAGGTCTCGTCAAGCAGCACCTCGACAGCTATAACGAGTTCGTCGAGCACACGCTGCAGCAGATCATCGACGAGATTGGCGGCATCACCATCGAGGTGCCGAATCACACATATGATATCAAGTTCGGTTCTATCGAGGTCGGCGACCCGATAATAACCGAGGTGGACGGAACCCAAAGACCGGTTTACCCGCGCGAAGCCCGGATACGGAATTTGACTTACGCCGCACCTCTATACCTTGAGATCATGCTGGAAGACGAAGGAAAAGAGACCTATGAGAAAGTCAACATAGGCGACCTTCCCATCATGGTCAAGTCGAAGCTCTGCCTTCTCAGCCGTCACACACCAGACGAACTCATGGCTCTCGGAGAAGACCCCGAGGAAGTCGGAGGTTACTTCATAATCAACGGGAGCGAGCGTGTCATCGTCAGCCTCGAGGACCTAGCACCCAACCGCGTCCTCGTAGAGATTGACGACCGTGGTAGCAACCCCGTTTTCCGTGGCAAAGTCTTCTCAACCACCGTTGGGTTCCGCGCCCGCATCGAAGCTAACCTAAAGGCGAAGGGTGAGATGAGCGTCACAATCCCCGGCGTCCCCGTACCCGTGCCCTATGTTGTATTGATGAGGGCTCTAGGCGTCGAAACCGACAGACAGGTTGCCAACATGGTTAGCTTAGAGTCGAAGATCCTCTCAGAGCTTGAGCCCAGTTTCCGTGAAACCGCGGGCATACACACTAGAGAGGACGCAGTTCTCTACATTGGTAACCGCGTCGCCTTCGGCCAGGTAAAAGAGTTTAGGATGAAGCGCGCCGAGGCAATTCTCGACCGTAACCTTCTTCCACACATTGGTCGCGGGGCAGACCAAAGGAAAGACAAGGCTATCTTCCTCGGGGAGATGGCGGCACGCATCATTGAACTCAAACTTGGTATAAGAAAAGAGGACGATAAGGACCACCTCAAGAATAAAAGGATCAAACTCGCTGGCCCCCTCCTCGCTGAGCTTTTCCGTAGCGCTTTCTGGAGCCTCTACCGCGACATGCGGTACCAATTCAGAAGAATGAGCACACGCCGTAAAGGCGTCCTCATCAGTGCAGCTGTGAGGCCTGGGATAATCACAAGTAGAATCCAACACGCCTTAGCCACCGGCAACTGGCGTAGGGGTCGTGTCGGAATGACTCAGCTCCTTGACCGCACTAATACGCTTTCAACCCTTTCTCACCTACGCAGACTACAGTCACCGCTTAGCAGGAGTCAACCAAACTTCGAGGCTCGCGACCTTCATAGCACTCACTGGGGTAGGCTTTGCCCAAATGAGACACCTGAAGGCGCAAACTGTGGCCTAGTTAAAAACCTAAGCCTCACCGCCAGCGTATCCTCTGGAACCGACGCAGATAAGGTAAAGCGCACCCTCGAGTTCATGGGTGTAACTAAAGCAAAGAATGCAGACGAGATGCTCCGCCACGAAGGCGCAAAGATATTCGTCGAGGGTTATCTCCTCGGATACACCACCACTCCCCTTGAACTCGTTCAAAAACTCCGCGATATGCGCAGGAAGAACGAGATCAGCGGAGAAGTCAACACCTGCTATTATAATACCTACAACGAGATATACGTCAACTGCGACGAAGGCAGAATTAGGCGTCCACTCATAGTCGTCAGCGAGGGAAAGAGCCTTCTAAAACAACGTCACGCCCGCCAGCTCCGTGAGGGCAGATGGCAGTGGAGCGACCTAGTTCGCGAAGGCATAATCGAGTACATAGACGCTGAGGAGGAGGAGAACGCCTATGTGGCGATAGACCCTGAAAAGATTACCACAGACCACACTCACCTCGAAATATGCCCCTTCGCCATCCTAGGCGTAGTAGCCAGCATCATCCCATACCCGGAGCACAACCAATCGCCACGTAACACATACCATTCAGCCATGGCGAAACAGGCTCCAGGACTATATGTCCTAAACTATCGCGACCGAAGCGATACACGAGGTCACCTACTTCATTACCCCCAAAAACCCGCGGTCGGCACTAAACCTATGGAAGTCATGGGCTTCAATAAAAGACCGAGCGGCCAGAACTTCATTGTCGCGGTGCTGAGCAGCAGCGGCTACAACATGGAGGACGCCATAATCTTCAACAAAGCAGCTGTAGAGCGAGGCCTAGGTCATAGCAGCTTTTACAGAATATACAAGGCAGAATGCAAGCAGTACCTCGGAGGCAACAAAGACAAACTCACAATCCCCGAGGAAGGTATACGCGGCTATCACGGTGCAGAGGCTTACCGTCAACTTGAACACGATGGTCTCATCGCCAACGAATCAGAAGTCAAAGGCGGAGACATACTAATTGGCCGTACTAGTCCTCCCCGATTCATGGAGGAATACGGTGGAATCGAAGTTAGGGGTCCCCAATTCCGCGACACCAGCATCGGTGTTCGTCCCACAGAGGAGGGCACCGTCGACAGCGTCTTCATCACCAAGGACATCGAGGGTAGCCAACTCGTAAAAGTCAAGGTGCGCAGCAACCGTGTCCCTGAGCTCGGCGACAAGTTCGTCAGCCGTCACGGCCAGAAAGGAGTCATCGGTATGCTTGTAGCGCCCGAGGATATGCCATTCAGCGTCCACGGCACAATCCCCGACATCATCATCAACCCCCACGCATTCCCAAGTCGCATGACCGTCGGTCAGTTCATGGAGAGTCTCGCAGGAAAGACAGCATCAGTCCGAGGTGAAGTCGTCGATGGTACACCCTTCGACAACGAGAACGCTCAATCCCTCGCTGAAGCTCTGACCACTATGGGCTTCCACCCTGGCGGAAAGGAGATCATGTTCGACGGTCAGAGTGGCAGTATATTTGAGGCTGACGTCTTCATCGGCGTCGTCTTTTATCAAAAACTCCACCACATGGTCGTTGACAAGATTCACGCCCGCGCCCGCGGTCAAGTCCAGATGCTCACTAGGCAGCCGACTGAGGGCCGCGCCCGAGGCGGAGGCCTTAGGTTCGGAGAGATGGAGCGCGACTGTCTAGTCGGCCATGGCGCAGCTATGCTATTGAAGGACAGGCTCCTGGAGGAGTCCGACGCTTACAGCATCTACGTCTGCGAAAAATGTGGGAAGCAAGCTTACTATGACATACGACAGCGTAAGTACGTCTGCCCAATATGTGAAGGGAAGGGCGAAATAGAACCCGTAACAATCAGCTACGCCTTCAAGCTACTACTCCAGGAGATGCAGAGTCTCTGCCTATCCCCAAGTCTCCAACTCACCAAGGAGTTCGAATAAAATGAGCAAGATCATCGACAGCATCAAATTTGGTCTTCTTCCACCAGACGAAGTCAGAAAACTCTCTGCGGTCGAGATTCAGACTTCCGATACTTACGACGAGGACGGCGCACCCATAGCGGGGGGCCTCATGGACCACCGCCTCGGGACGCTGGAACCCCGTCAAAGGTGCCAAACATGCGGAAACATAGCACTTAACTGCCCAGGCCACTTCGGCCACATCGAACTTGCGGTACCCGTTATTCACGTCGAGTTCGCCAAACAAATATATCGACTTCTCACCGCGACGTGTAGAGGCTGCGGTCGAATCCTACTACCCGACGAGGGAAACGAGAGCATATCCCACTTCGAGCAGAAGCGGCAAGAGGATCTCAAGCTTTTCGGCAAGGTCACCGATGACACCATTAACGAGATACTGAAGGTTGCTAAAAAGTACAAGCGGGGAAAGGAGTGCCCTCACTGCGGTATGATGCAGACTAACGTCAGGTTCGCCAAGCCAACGACCTTCTTCGAATCCGAGTCCGCGGATGAGGCGGAAGCGGTGAGCGAGGAAGGCATCGACCCTACAGCTGTTGAGGGTGAGGAGGCGGCAAGCAGACTCACCGCCAACATGATAAGGGAGTGGTTCGAGAGAATCCCCGACGACGACCTCAGGTTAGTCGACTTCGAACCGGAGGTGGCTCGTCCCGAATGGATGGTGCTACAGGTCCTGCCGGTGCCTCCGGTTGACGTGAGGCCAAGCATCATCCTCGAGTCCGGGATAAGGGCAGAGGACGACCTTACCCACAAACTCGTAGATATTATCAGGATCAATCAGCGTCTACGCGAGAACATCGATGCAGGTGCACCAACACTCATCATCGAGGACCTCTCAGAGCTTCTCCAATACCATGTCACCACCTACTTCAACAACGAAGTCTCCGGCATCCCGCCAGCCCGCCATAGAAGTGGCAGGACCCTCAAGAGCCTTGCCCAACGACTCAAGGGTAAAGAGGGTAGATTCAGAGGTAACCTTAGCGGAAAACGGGTTGACTACTCAGCACGTACCGTCATAAGCCCAGACCCAAACCTCGACATTAATGAGGTCGGCGTTCCCGTTCATATCGCAGTCAGACTCACCGTCCCCGACATAGTAATGCCGAGAAACCTAGAGGAGATGAAGAGGCTCGTCATAAATGGTCCCTACAAGCACCCAGGTGCACTCTACGTCGTTCGCCCAGACCAAAAGAGAATACGACTCGAGTTCGTCGCCGACAGGAGTGGCATCGCTGACACATTGGAACCCGGTTTCGTTATCGAACGACACCTCAAGGACGGCGACATCGCCCTCTTCAACAGGCAGCCAAGCCTCCACAGAATGAGCATCATGGCTCACAGAGTCCGTGTGCTACCCTACAGAACCTTCAGGATGCACCTCGCTGTGTGTCCACCCTACAACGCTGATTTCGATGGAGACGAAATGAACCTACACATCCCCCAAAGCAAAGAGGCCCAAACCGAGTCTAGACTCTTGATGCAAGTACAGGACCAGATCCTTTCACCTCGTTACGGAGCCCCCATCATTGGGGCAACAAAAGACTTCATCAGCGGAGCCTACCTACTAACTCGGAAGGATACCCTTCTCGCAGCAAACGAAGTCGGGAAACTCGTCGCTCACGCCAACTACTTCGGACCCATCCCCGCACCACACACAGAAAAGCCATTTAAGCAGTGGACCGGGAAGCAGGTCTTCAGCCTCTTCCTACCTCGGGACTTTAACTTCGTCAGCCGCGCCAACGTTTGCCGTCACTGCCCGACATGCGCCAAAGAGGAGTGCCAGTACGACGCCTACGTCATGATCCAGAAAGGTGAACTCTTGAGCGGGGTCATCGACAAAAACAGCATCGGCGCAGAGCGCGCAGAAACGATCTTCCACCGAATAATCAAGGACTACGGCACTGACATCGGCCACGACTTCTTAAACGGCATCACCCGCGTCATCACAGGCTTCCTAAACATTCGCGGCTTCAGCTACAGCATGGACGAACTATTCATCGCCGAGAAAGAACGCAACACAATCAACAACGTAATGAGAAAGATGGAGAGAAGCGTTGAAGGCCTCATCGAGGACTATAACACAGGACAGCTAGAGAGACTGCCTGGCCAGACCCTACAAGAAACCTTCGAAATCAAGGTAATGAACGAGCTCGCACAGGCTCGTGACAAAGCTGGTGAGACAGTCGAGCAGGGACTTGGATTAGGTAACAGCGGAATCATCATGACCCGGAGTGGAGCCAGGGGAAGCAGCCTCAACATTGGCCAGATGATGGGCAGCGTAGGCCAACAATCCATACGTGGTAAACGTATCATGAGGGGTTACGAAAACCGGACCCTCAGCCACTTCAAAGATGAAGATGCAACACCCCAGGCTAGAGGCTTCGTCTACAACTGTTACCGTGACGGCTTAACGCCGATAGAATACTTCTTCCACAGCATGGGTGGCCGCGAAGGGTTGGTAGACACCGCTGTCCGCACACAGCAGAGCGGTTACATGCAGCGCAGACTCATCAACGCCTTAGAGCACCTCAGAGTGGAGTATGACGGAACGGTCCGTAACAGCATCGGAGACATCATTCAATTCAAATACGGTGAAGACGGCATCGACCCCTCAAAGAGCGACCATGGTAAGGCTGTAAACGTAGTTCAACTCGTCGACCGCGCTAAGATAAGCGAAAAGAAAGGCGTAGACGCAAGCGAAGACTACATAGAAAAGAAGATCTCTGAAATAACAATCCTCCCCGCGAGCCTCATGGCTGAGTTAAGGACGCAGCTAAAGTCCTCAGGTCTAACAAAAGCAGGGATCGACCGTCTTATCGACTCAGCTCTGAAGAACTTTGACTTCAGCCTCGTAGAGCCAGGTGAAGCTGTCGGTATCTTAGCTGCCCAAAGTATCGGTGAACCCGGCACTCAGATGACTCTTCGTACATTCCACTACGCCGGCGTAGCCGAGCAGAACGTAACTCTCGGCCTACCGCGACTCATCGAGATCGTGGACGCTAGGAGAACCCCATCGACGCCGGTAATGGAGATCCGCCTCGACCAGAAACATAGGAAGAGCGATAAACTGGCGCGTGAGGTCGCCCAGAAACTCACCTACACCACTATCGACGACGTAGTCGAAAACGTCAATGTCGATTTCAACGCCAACTTGGTCAGGATTAACCTCGCCCCTGGACGCATGGAGTCGCTTAACGTCTCAGACAAGGAGATCGAGAACGCCTTCCCGACGAAATTTGAGAAGGAGAATGAGCTAACGTACACGGTGAGTCTCGATGAGGAAAAATCCGGTAACCCGGAGGTCCTGACACAAAGTATCGGACAGACGAAGATCAGAGGTATCTCCGAGATCAAGCGCGTCCTCACTCTCCAAGAGAGCGGCGAGTGGATCATCAGGACGGATGGAAGCAACCTGGAGGAAGTCATCAAGATTGACGGCGTCGACTCTCTCCGGACGACAACGAACAACATCCACGAGATCGCTGAAATATTCGGCATCGAGGCCGCCAGAAACGCCCTCATCAAGGAAGCCCACAACGTCCTAGAGGAGCAAGGACTAGATGTTGACATCAGACACGTAATGCTTGTCAGCGACATCATGACGAAGACTGGTGAGGTCCAGCAGATCGGCCGCCACGGAATCAGCGGAGAGAAGAGCAGTGTACTAGCAAGGGCAGCCTTCGAGCTGACCATACAGCACCTCGTCTCCGCAGCAATCAGGGGTGAAACCGATCCGCTTAAAGGCGTGATCGAGAACATCATCGTCGGACAATCCATGCCGCTCGGTACGGGTAGTGTGGAACTGTTCATGACAATGGGTGGAAAACGCGATGAGTAGCATAGATCAAGAGCTGAGACTCGCACTCTCCACCGGCAAAGTCCAAGTTGGATCCAAGGCTGCCGTGAGGGAGTTGCGTCGAGGAAGAGCAAAACTGGCGATAGTCAGTAACAACTGCCCGCGGGAAGTACGGGAGAAAATTGAGAACTACGGGAAGCTATCCCAGATCCCCGTCATAGAGCATCCTAAAGACAGCATAGACCTGGGCACACTCTGTGGGAAGCCGTTTCCAGTCTCCGCGATGGTTATCACCGAGCCGGGCGACTCCAAGATTCTTGAATTGGTGAAGAAGTAAGATGCTGAGCAACGTAAAAATAACGGAGAATGAGATGAAGTTCATTCAGCTGCTACAAAACATGACGGGGGCAACTGTCGTTGACTGCATCATAGAAGATGAAAGCCTAATCTTCACAGTCAAGAAGGGAGAGGTCGGCCTCGCTGTTGGCAAAGGCGGGGAGAAAATCAAGAGATTCCGCGCTATGACCAATAAACAGGTCGAGATCTTCGAGTATATGGACGACCCCGACAAGTTTCTAAGAAACGCTCTGAAGCCCGCTAAGGTCAAGGACATTAGGCTCGTTGACCGTATGGACGGTAGCAAGATAGCAATGGTAACCGTTGACCCCCATGATAAGGGAATTGCAATCGGTAGGAACGGCGAGAATATTAAAAAAATTCGATTCCTCGCTAAACGATACTTCAGCCTAGAGAACGTCGTCGTCAACTAAACATATTTCTCAATAATTCGCCCTACATTTTTCCAAGCCTTTTGGCCCTTTTAAGTGCGGAAAACACGACTTCTTACAAGCTTCTATAGGCGCTATCGACTCCCTCGCCTCTATCGAGGTAAAGCCTTTTTTCAGCCGAGGTCACAAAAAGGCTGAAGGACATGTTGGATAGGGAGGCCGCTAAGTACCCGTTCCTAAAGGAGGCGGTTAAGTTAGTCGACTCCCTGAACCTCCAACTCAACGACTTAGCTGAAACCACATACGCCAAAGTGCTTGACCGGGCTGCTGAACGCGTCATACAGGCTATAGTTGACGGAGCCGTCGACGACCGCCTCGACGACTACATGACCGAACTCCTCAGCTTTCCTGTCGCTGTCATGTTCGTCTCAATCAAAGGCGAACACTTTCTAGACAGACGCTACTCTCTAGCTGAAGCGGTTCGAGTCTACTTCCTCCTCCAGGAAGAGGACCGCACCAGACTAGCCCAGATAGCCAGAGAAGACTTCGAATGGGACCTCCAAGACTCCGGCGAGGCCTACGATGGCATTGTCTACGATTTTCAGCTCCACTTTAGCAACTACCTCCACTCATCCTCATCGTTCCATGAGGATAAATGGAAGCTCGTTAACCGTATCGCTAAAAACGGGTACGTCCTCCTAACTCAGAGGGAGATCGCCCGCCTAATCCAGGGAGAGGTAGAAACCCTCATCAAAGAACGTGTCTCCAGGCATGTCAAGATAAACCTCCCCGAGCCGCTTCAGGAGCGGCTAAACAACATCTCGAGGGTCTTCGAAGATAACCGGACAAGACTAGGGGGAGAGAACCTACCTTCAGAGGTAATAAACGAGGCCTTCCCACCGTGCATCAGATTCTGCATGGAGGGGCTGCTCTCCGGCAGACGGGCTAGCCACATGGAGCGATTCGCTCTAACAAGCTTCCTGGTAGCGGTTGGGATGCCATTGGATGGCCTCGTCGACCTCTACACCTCAGTCACCGACTTCGACCCAGCTCTCACTAAATACCAGATCGAACACATAGCTGGCCTCCGCGGCAACAGAACAAGGTACACTCCCCCCCTATGTGCTACTCTACGAACTCATGGAATCTGCCGAAACAAGGACGAAATCTGTGAACGCGTCAAACATCCTCTTGCTTATTACCGTAATAAAGCGAGACGGATTACATCCCAGAAGCTCCCGACACAGGCTCAATCCTCAAATACAACCGTATAACGCGTATAGAGCGACAGACTTGGCAGATAAAATCAGAGAGACCTTTAGGGATAAGGGACTCCATTTCTGCAAACTCTACAACAATCTAGTTCGCTTCAACCCCAACTTCTGCGGCAATTGCCCGCATAGTAGCCAAAAAAAAATAGCATCGCTCTAGCCAAACCAGTTTTAAGACCCAACTAGACAATTCTACCTGAGTGCCTTTGGAGCAGGAATGGGGGAGCCAGAAGTTCGTCGCGGATCAATTTCATAGATGGTATCAAAAAAACGCAAAGACAATACAAGCTCCGACAGAGATCAAGATGCGTGAGTTCGCCTTCCTTCAGTTCGGCGGGAAGACGATGTATCGCCACATAGGCTTCTCCGACGAGAGCGCGTTACAACGATATCTCGCCGACAGCTCCCCCGCCCACAGTTACCATAGCTCCAGCTACTACCAACGCCCAGACGCCGACATGGCGGATAAGGGCTGGATCGGAGCAGACCTCGTCTTCGATATCGATGCTGACCACTTCGACCTTCCATGTCAATTTGATCATGATAAATGGAAATGCAGAAACTGTGGTGCTGATGGTACCGGGAAACCACCAGAGATCTGCAAATGTGGCAAGGCTTCCTTCGAAGAGGAATCATGGCTCTGCGAACACTGCTTACAGGCTGCGAAAAACGAAACCCAGAAGCTCCTCGACATTTTAATCCAGGACTTCGGCTTTCAACCAGCCAGTGACCTCGTAATCAACTTCTCAGGGAATAGAGGATACCACGTCCACGTCAGGAGCCAGAGGATTAGAAACCTCGACCAATCTGGCCGGAGAGAAGTCGTCGATTACATACTTGGAACCGGCCTAAAATCCGAGTATCTAGGATTCAATCCTAGAACGAAAGGAGGCCGATCAACCCTCGCAGACGAGGGGTGGAGAGGACGGGCTGGAAGAGCACTTTATGACTACATCGCTTCGACTCCCTCAGATGAAATAAAAAATCTCAAACTTGGACGAAAAATTACCAGTTTGATTATAAACGAGAAGGAAAAGGCACTCGCAATTCTTGAAGAGAGCCATCCAAGTATGTTTTTAAAGGCTGTCGGAATCGGTGACGAGGACAAGCTGATGTCTGACCTATCAAAGTTAATGGAGCTCGCTGTTAAAGAGCAGGCGGCGGACATAGACACAGTAGTCACAACAGACATACACCGTCTGATCAGGCTACCTAACACTCTACACGGTAAAACCGGTTGGCAGGTTCAGACCGTTCAACTCGAATCTCTGTCAGACTACGATCCCTTGATAAGCGCTATAGTCTTCAAATTCGGGGATGTTAAGTTATATGTACGTCGAGCTCCAAAAATTAGGATTGCTGACGCAGAATATGGTCCATATAACCAGGAAAAGGTAACTGTTCCGATGGCGGTAGCTTTGTTTCTGCTCTGCAAGAAGGGTGCGAGGGTGGAAGAATGACCGATAATTACCATGTGCTTAACGAATCATGGAAGAGAGAAAGGCAGAGACGTGAGATACAACCCCTCCCTGAAGGGTTCTACTCCGCAATGGCCACATATATCACACAACTCAGGGAGCATAGCCGTACAACAGATAAGACCTCTTTAAGAGACAAGCTGATCGATAAGGAGCGAGAGCACGCTGAAAAAATGCTTCAAGAACTCAACCAAATAAGACTGGAAAAACTAGTCACAGCCGAGTTAAACGGGGTACCTACAGAACCGTTAAACCTCACAGTCGAGGAGAAGATCCTCCAGGTCGAGCTTCGTCGACTATTAGCCACATACACCCAAAGTCTCAAACAGGCTTTAAAGGTAAGAGAACAACGTATAGAACCCCCATCCATAACGACATCTCCGATTACACCTTTCTCCGTACCGCCACAACAACTCGAGAATCTACCTCAGGAATTCAAGATTATCAGATTCCTTCAGCCTCTCCCCGCGATCATGGGGGTTGATATGAAAACCTATGGACCATTCAAAGCCGAAGATGTTGCTTCTATACCCACTCAAAACGCTGAAAACCTAATAAGGAAGGGCATAGCTAAGGTGGTGGAGACAGCGCCATGAAAATTCCAAAGACACTCAGGACATTCTGCCCAAAGTGCAAGACGCATACTGAGTTCGCAGTCACCATATATAAGGCTGGGAAGCGCCAAGGCGCCCGTAAAGGCGAGCGCGACCAAGCCCAGCGTAAACAGGGTTACGGTGGTCAAAAGTTCCCAATGCAGCACAACCAGGCCAAAGTCACCAAGAAGACGACTCTACAGATCCAATGTAAAGAGTGCAAACACAGTTTGATGCGCGAAGGAGTAAGGCTCAAGAAGGCGGAGTTGGAGTAAAATGGCTGAATGGGATAATTTAATACCTAGACCCACTTCTCGTTTCCTGAGAGTTAAATGTCTCAGCTGCGAGTCTGAGCAGATCGTTTTTAGTAACGCAAGTCACACGGTCAAGTGCCGAACTTGTGGCGAGGTTATTGCTAAGCCTACAGGTGGCAAAGCCGAGATCCACGGCTCAGTAATGGCTGTTCTAGGGTGACTCGCCCATGAGCCTTGGTCGCACCGAGTGGCCTGAAAATGGCGAAATGGTTATCGCGACCGTCAGTCGTCTTGAGTCCTACGGTGCCTACGTTAACCTCGACGAATACAATAACAAGGAAGCCCTCCTTCACATCTCAGAGATAAGCAGCCGATGGGTTCGTAACATTCGCAACCACGTTAGAGAGAATCAAAAAGTTGTACTTCAGGTACTGAGAGTTGATGCCTCCAAGGGACAAGTTGACCTCTCCCTCCGCAGGGTAAACAAGGACGACAAAAGAAAAAAGGTCGAGCAGTGGAAAAAAACCAGAAAGGCCGAGACTCTACTCAAGCAAGCCGCCATCGAACTAAAGGTCACACCAGAAGACCTCTACGCGGAGATAATCCCCAAGTTAAATGAAGCTCAACTCGTCCTTTACGATGCCTTCGAGGAATCCGCGAAAAAGGGTGAAAAGATCTTCCTAGACGCCGGGATAAAGACAAAGATCGCTGACGCTCTGGCGAGAATCGCCAAAGAAAAGATCATTGTCAAAGGAGTCACAGTACAAGGAGTTTTCGAGTTCACCTCAATGAGCAGCAGAGGCGTCGAGGAAATCAAGGAAGCATTCAAGGCTCTCAAAGAACTTGGAGAAGAGAACGAAGCTGAAGTGAACATCTACACCTTAGGCGCACCGAAATACAGAATCGAAATCACAAGCGAAGACTACAAGAAGGCTGAATTCGCTTTAGACAAGATCGTGAAAAAAGCTGAGAAAGAATGGGCAAACCATGATGGCATCACCCTCTCTTTCAAACGCGAGTAGGTGACCCTCCAAGATGGTTTGGCTCCTACGAAAATGCGTAAAATGCGGTGCATATACAATCAAGGAGCTACACTGCAAGCGATGCGGAGGAGACGTAAAGTCCCCGCACCCCGCGAAGTTCTCTATGGACGACCGCTATAGAAAGTACAGGCTAATCATGAAGAGGATGTCGGAAAAACCGGTTGATCCACACACTTAATCCTCCCTAGCGGTGCTAATACTGAAATATTAAGGCTGATAGCAATCTTCTTTTGAAAGATTTTATATTATTCACCAACCACACATTCATAGGCGATTCAATTGGCTAAGACATATGTTAGAATTTATGGCCCCCCACTCATGAAGGCGTTACAAGCACTTGAAGGCGTAGCCGTAGAGATGTCCAAAGAGAAAGAGATCAAGTTCAGCCACAAATGCATACCTTATCCAACAAGGCTCCAGGCGGACAACCGAGACTGGAACAACTACCTCAACAACCTGAAGAGCACCTACATTGACTGCTACGAGCCGGCGAAGATCATTAGCGACGCAAAACAGCTTCTAGGTGATCACGACTTCATGTTTGAATGGGTTGACAAGAAGCCAACCTTAAAGCAGCTTGAGGGGCTCATTACTAAGATTGACGCAGTTCTGGCTGGAATGGGTGTATATTATACCCTAACTACCGAGTAGCATGCTAACCTTTCTAAATTTTTAAAAAAAGAAATATCAGCATTACTCGGTTTTTTTTAAAAAGAAATTATGCCTAGAAGTTTTTAGCTTGTTAGTTCTTCAGTGGATTTTTCGGCTTCCCTTAGGGCTTTCCTCTCGTTCCACTCTTCGTAGACAATGAAAGCCGGCATGATGATCCAGAGCGCGATCATCGTCCAGAACAACATGTTGTCCCATTGGGTAATAGTGGCTGGGTCAATCTCAGCGACGAGTCCTAGGATCATCTGAACCTGAGCTAGGATATTCATCACTTTTTGCCCTCCTCTTTATTATTCTCTGTAATAGTTGTTTTCTCCCTTGCTTTTGGAGATGCACGCCAATCAACCTTCACTTCTTCTTTTATCATCTTCGCGTAGTTTATTCCAGGAATATATAATAATTTTTCAGGAATAAGACCGTTAGGCCTGAATATCATAACTATTACCAATAATCCGCCTAATACTATGTCTTCAAGGTAGGATATTGGGAAGAAAAAGTATTGTGTATAGTTAAACTTGAGAACGATGATTGCACGTCTTATTATTGTTATCAGAGCTGCTCCAAGGAAGGTTCCAGCATTATTACCTGGACCGCCCAAGATGAGCATTAGCCATGGCCAGTAAGTCCAGAATGAGCGTGTGTAAGCATTTTCGTTTACCATCCCCTGGTAGTAGGCGTTTATTACGCCGGCGATTGCTGTGACTCCTGACGCGAACATAAGGATGTTTCGCCTGATTCCTACAACATTTTTTCCGACGCTCCCTACTGTTACCTCGTTTTCTCTGAGGGATCTCATCAACCTTCCATATGGGGAGTTTAGCATTGTTCTGAAGATGAAGAAACTCACTAATCCAAAAAAGAGGGTTACAACCGCTGTAATTACACCTCTGTCCCCTGGATACCAGGCGAATACATCTGGGATCCAGACGCCCATTGTTCCTCCTGAAATCCAGTTTACATTTCTTCCAATGATCTGGGATGCATCCGCCATCGTGATAAGGACAATCATCAAATAGGTTGCCCTAAGACGAATAGCGGGGAGGGCTAGAAGGTAGCCGATTCCAGCGCCAAGAATCAATGCAAGCGCTATGCTTAGTAAAAGTATACCGATTGATAAAACTGCATTGTTTTTAAATAAATTGTTTGTCGCTTCCACGTTGACGGGATTACTGTATATCCAAATGAAAGGATCGTTCCAATCCTTTAGTTTTATCCCTGCAGCAGAAGCAATCATGAAGTCGATTCGTACAATAATTGCGCTAACAGTGAATGCGCCGATAATTACCTGTACTGCGCAACCCATGTTCGGAATACCTGCATTTCCATATTGGAAGTTAAGAGCCATTGCTACTATGAGTAGTAAACCAAAACTCATAGCAATGTCTACTATTAGTCTGTTTGTACCCGTAATTTCTGTAGGAAATGCGCTCAGTAACCCAAGTGCTATGTCGGCGATCATTCTTTCTCATCCTCCTTTTTGGCATCTATCACTGTCTTAATTGTTCTTCGAGACTTATAACTCTCATAAAATCCTTGTAATCCTCTTGGGTTAATGAGTAGAATCACGATCAGGAACACCATAGGGATCAGTGGCCTGTATTCGCCGAACCAGTTACCTAATAATTGGGAGCCCCACAACTGGAACATTACTTCTGTAAAACCTATAGTGAATCCTCCTATTATTGCTCCATATACACTATCGAAACCCCCTAATAGACTCCCTGCCATGATGCTCGTGATCATATTTGAACCAGAAGTGGGGGTACTCATGAACCACATCGGTATCATGGCTCCAGCGAGGCAAGCCAAACCACCTGTGAGAAACCATGAAAAAAGTTGAACATTGCCGATATTAATTCCTAGAATGGAGGCGAGTTCAGTGTCTTCGGCAGTAGCCCTCATCGCGATTCCTAATTTGGTTCTTGTAAGCAAATAATGGAGTAAAATTACAACGACAATACTTATAATTATTGCTACCCAGAATATCCCTGCAGTTCCAAGCCAAACAAAATCCCATTCTCTTAATAGAAAACCTGTAGCGTATTGACCATAAAACGCAACAAATGAGTAAGCATAGATATTAATAAGGGCTCCAAGGAATATTTGAATAGCCAAAGTCGCAATAGTTAATACAATTGTTCCGCTTCCAATTTTTGATAAAGTTTCAATAACTATTTTATAAACGATTATACTTACTATCCCACCAATTAGGAACGCCAAAGGATATCCCCAATATGGTGAAATTTTAAACCATTTAGATGCAGTGTAGCTTACGTATATGCCAATTCCTGCATATGTTCCGTGAGCGAAATTCGGTATCTTGGCTGTTAGGTAGGTTAAGGTGAATCCGATGCTTAGTAGAGTTAATTCACTCGCATAAGTTATCGCCATTAAATAAATTACTGGTATATCCATTTTCTCAAAAATTAATAGCCATTTATTCGCTTTATAATGGTTTTTATTAAACAGTTTTCAGTTGTAAAAAAACAGAAAAAACATATGCTGAATCTGTATTAAAATAACATTATCTATCTTTTTATCTTATTGAATTTTTATTTATTAACGGTTTATAACGCATAATATCGCGGTGTCAAATCTTATATACGATCACGTTGTCGTTATTAATGCGTTAAACTAAGGTGTAAAAAACTTGGCAGATAAAGGAATGACACTAGCAGTAGTATTGCTTGTAGCCGGCTTGATTGTTGGTGGTGGCATCGGTTATTTCGCTGCCCCCCAAGGTGGAGGCGGAACAAGTACAATCACAGCGACGACCACATCTACAGTAACAAATACCGCACCAGGTACCGTAGAAAAAGTACTTCCCCTTAAGGGTCAAACTATAAAACTCGGTTTAATTGCGGCAAGTACAACAGGGCTTGAGACTAACAAACCTTATGCTGAACAGATTATTGGTCCTTTGATGGATGAGTACTCTGCACTTCTCGGGTATGGCACAAAATTCCAATGGCTTGTTGATGACGCTCAGGAAGCGCCCAACATTCACCTAGAAAAGGTTCAAGGTTACAAATCCGCGGGAATAACCGTCTTCATAGGCGGTCTCTGGTCAGGTCAGGCAGCTGGCTCATTAAACTATGTTAATACAAACAAAATGTTGATGTGGAGCTCAGACTCAACATCTCCAACTCTCGCGATTGCGAACGACCGTCTCTATCGTATGTGTACCGCAGACTCTGCGCTGGCTCCTGCATTAGCAGACGTGATGTGGGCAGCTGGCGTCAAGGAGTTAGTAATCTTCCAACGTGGCGACACATGGGGTGATGGTATCGTCAACCTACTTGTCCCTATATGGGAGAAGATGGGTGGCAAGATCGCAGGTGAAAAAGTCAGATACGCTATTGAATCCAAAGAATTCGCTGCTTATCTTGATCTCGCAAACCAACAAGTGAAGACTGCTGTATCTAGATATAGTGGCCCAACAGCAAAATATAGAGTTGGAGTTGTAATCTTATCTTTCGATGAATTCCCAGTGATATGCAAACAGGCAAAGCAATACCCCGACATATACGGTGTTCATTGGTGGGGTAGCGACGGAACTGCGGTAAGTCAACGTGGTATGGACGATGCACCAGATGAAGTAAATGCAATCGGCATCTACAGTCTGTTGTCACGTGAAACTAAGACTCCCTTATTCGATGATTTAAAAGTAAAATATGAGGCAATTACAAAGCAGGCATTTACCGCGTACACGTCTTATCGTTACGACATTGCTACAATACTGGAAAGGACAATGTTCCAAGCTCAGAGCAACGAAGCTGATGCCATCATTAAATTACAAACTCCAGCAGCTAACTCGCTGTTCGGCGCAGCAGGCTGGTCTAAGCTTGACGAATTCGGCGACAGGGCAGCTCCACCATACGATGTTTGGGGATTCTATCCCGGATCTAAGGCGACTCCTCCAGTAACTAAGCCTTCAATAAGTTTAATCATGGCCCAATACGATCCTGTATTCAGGCAAACAACTTTCATTAATAGTATACTTGGATTCTCCTTCCCCGGACCGTAAAATCCTTCTTTTCAATTTTTTTTAATTTAAGATTAGATTTTTAAACTACTCGCAAAACTATTTAACCCGTAAATACAGAGTTACGGAGTTGATACTGGGCATGTCGGAGATTCTTAGAATCGTCAATGTAAAGAAATATTTTGGTAATTTTGCTGCAGTCGATGACATCAGCATCGGTCTAAAGGAAGGCGGTATATATCTCCTTGTGGGGCCGAACGGATGCGGCAAGACCACACTTACAAACTGCATTACAGGTATTTTTCACGCAGAAGAGGGGAAGATCTACTATCATGATGAAGACATCACAAAAGAAGATATGTATAAGATCGCAAGAAAAGGTCTCGTCAGGACATTCCAGATTGCTTCCCCTTTTCTAAGACTCACAACACTAGAGAATATGCTCGTTGCACTCCCTGACAACAAAGGAGAAAACATAGGCCTATCACTCTTAAAACCCACTTGGGTAGACAGCGAGATAAGTGCCGTCCGCAGGGCAACTGAGCTTCTCAGAGTATTAGGTCTCAAACATGTTTGGAATAAGCCGGCTAATACCCTTAGTGGAGGAGAACTCAAACTTTTAGAAATAGGCAGAACCCTCATGGCTGGAGCCGAAACAATTATTCTCGATGAGCCAGTTGGAAGCATAGACCCCAATCTTTGCCACCAGATCTTCAACCATGTTCTAAGGCTCCGAGACGAGTTAGGCATTACCTTCCTGGTAATCGAGCACAGGCTCGAAGTTGCTGCTCAATATGCGGATCACGTCTACGCTATGGACCGTGGAAAGCTGGTCGTCGAGGGCACCGCTGAGGAGGTCTTCGAAGACCCCCGAGTCATCGAGTCATATCTAGGTGAGTAATATGGGTAACATACTAGAGACAAAAGGATTGAACGTAGGTTATGGGCCAATTCACGTCATCTACGATCTAGACTTCGAGGTCCCTGAAGGTGAGGTAACCGTCATCGTAGGTCCAAACGGCGTGGGTAAAACTACCCTGCTCAAGGCCATCATGGGTCTCGCAACCGTCTACTCGGGCCAGGTCTTCTTCCAGGGAAAGGACATCTCGAAACTACCTGCCTACGAGCGGACAAAGATGGGCATCGGTTACATGCCTCAAACTGGAAACATCTTTAGCAAGCTCACAGTCCAGGATAACCTCAAAATGGCAGCTTACACGGTAAACGATACAAAGATGTACTCAGAAAAACTAGAGTTCGTTTTCAACCTCTTCCCCAGGCTCAAGGATTATATGCCTCGCGCTGCTGGGACCCTGAGCGGTGGCGAGCGCCAAATGCTCGCTGAGGGCATGGTGCTCATGAGGGACCCAAAGCTGATGATGGTTGACGAACCCACCGCTGGTCTGATGCCGAAACTTGTTAACGACGTTATGAGGCAGTTAAAGCAGATGGCCG
>CAZIAF010000015.1:15312-19716 GCA_964537625.1 uncultured Candidatus Bathyarchaeia archaeon | reverse complement strand
CCCTCCGAATCAGTCAACAAAACCCCCTTACTCAGATCAAGAATGACGAGACGATTACCCCAAGGGTCCAATACAACGGCACACCTACCCACCTGAATATCAAAAGCAGGCACCATAACCTCAGCCCCTGCATCAACTAACGTTACTACGGCGGAGTCCACCGATTCGACGAGAAGATCAGTCTCTTGAGTCTTTCTACTTGTCTGGATGACGATCTCGGATTCTGATTCCTGCATCTGGAATCCGGCTGAGTCGTTTGTCCTCCATTTTAGTTTGTGTCCGAGTTTGTCTTGGTAGAACTTTATTCCTAATTGGATATCTGGGACGTATAGTTGTATGCAATCTACTTTCTTGATTAAGGGGGATTTCATGCGTAATGAATAGGTGGAGATCATGATAAGATTATACGGGAGTAAAAACTTCATGTGAAGACCAACTAGGAATCAGTTCGTGCGCATAATTGATTCTCTTAGATGCTTGAACATTGATGCAAAAAAATGGTCGATTTTATAGATGTCATCCTTCCTCGTCTATCCTGCACCATTAAGAGAAATAGAGTAGGGAATTGAATTTCGAGATTGGTGCTCCCGCCGGGATTTGAACCCGGGATCTCGGACTCGAGAGGCCCATATCCTTGACCGGACTAGACGACGGGAGCGCGCCAAATAGTCTAACCTGTCCCCAATAAAAATGTTAACCCAACAACTGAAAAACATCATTTAATTTGTAAACCAGAATAAATTTATTAGAATCCCTATTGATTCGTAGAGAAAGTCTGTTGTTAGGCTTTTTTCTCCATTAAAGAAAAGGAGAAGTTTGAAAAAACATAGAGCAAGGGGTCTAAATGTCATCCCTTAGCTTCATCAGCTTCGCGATGTTTGCATCCTTACTAATTATCGGTTTTATAGTACCCTTCATCGATGTGAATAGCGTCGTGACACCCGGGCCGTGGCCAGCTACAACGCAGTCGCTATGAGTCACTATCCCGACAGTCAACGAACCTCTCCTGTAAATACGCCCGTAACTGCTGTCAGCATCTCTGATTGCTACTAAGTCGCCAAGCCTCAGATCCTCTAGGCCACATTCATCTACGGTCTCAGAGCAGAACATAGTAATATCGTAGTCACCACTGCTTGTCTGGGCACTGCCTAAACCTGAGCCCATGACTGCAGCTGGGACCTCATGTGTAACCGGGATCTCAAGTTTACCTTTCACGAACCTAGGGTTAATAGCGTCGAGGAACTCGGGGCTGAGGTTATAGACTTTAACGTCAGGGATGTCGAGGAGTTTTAACCCGACGCCGAAAGCCTTTATCTGCACCCTATCCTCTATCACGAGTTTTTCCATTACCTCTGGTGGGAAATCGGCCATAACATGTTCGATGCCACCGTGCTTACCTACTACAACCCCCTTCTCCCCTTTAGCATCGCCCTTAACAACGATAGCCTCGTTTCCAATACAAGCGAGGACGTTCAATGCATTGCTCTGGCCTCTGGGAAACCGGGAGTCAGAGACCCTATTCTCTAGGCTCACTCCGGGCTCGACGTGGTCAGCCATCCAGCCACAGGCGAGGTCCCCAACTCGGATATTATATGTGATCCCACCGACGCCCGGTAGAACCACCGGCTCACCGCTAGCTGTCACTTTATAGATCGCATCGCCAATGACAGGGCTTACAACCTCACCAATCACCGAGACCTTGACTAGCTTGTCCCTATTCGTCTTAATCATAGTAGATCGATGAGAAAAGACGCTTTTAACCTGTTAAAACTTACGAAGAGAAAGAATTAGACGATTATTCATCCATATCGGGCATATCCCCTGGTGGACCACCAGCGCCACCGCCTGGACCACCCGAGCTCTGAGCTGCAACAACATCATCGATCCTCAGAATCATGCTCCCGACCTCAACGCTGGACTTAATAGCCTGTAGTTTAACCACGAGGGGTTCCAGAACGCCTTCTTTCAGCATATCAACGACTCCGCCATCGAAGACGTTGACCCCCATCGTGGTGCCGTTCTTCTTCTCATGGGCAGCTCTCATCGCTACCATGGTGTTGAGGGTATCGAGACCCGCATTCTCAGCGAGTGTTCTTGGAATGACCTCAAGAGCATTCGCGAATGCCTCTATTGCGAGCTGCTCCCGACCACCTATCTGGCGGGCGTAGGTCTTTACTTCTTTAGCGACTTCCATCTCGATAGCGCCACCTCCGGGCACCATCTTAGGCATCTCAGCAACGTCGCTGATGACGTAGAGGGCGTCGTTTAGAGCTCTCTCCGCCTCATCAATCATTCGCTCAAGCCCCCCGCGGATGAATATTGCGACAGCCGCTGGATCACGGCACTCCTCAACAAAGATCATTTTATCGTTACCGACTTTTCTCTCCTCAACAAGACCGCATGTACCGAGATCAGTCTTCTTGAGGTCTGCAAAGTTGCTTATGATCTTGGCACCTGTAGCCTTAGCAAGCTTCTCCATATCACTCTTTTTGACACGGCGGCCTGTCATAATGTTGGCCTTTGCGAGTAAATGCTGGGCGACGTCGTCAATCCCCTTCTGGGTTAGAAGCACATTAGCTCCACTCGCGACGATTCTGTCTACCATTTTCTTCAGCATCGACGTCTCTTGGTCGAGGAAGGCTTTAACGCCCTCAGGAGTTTTTATTCTAATCTCTGCGTCGATCTCCGTCTTTTCGATTTCTAAAGCCGCATCGATGAGAGCGATCTTTGCGTTCTTAATCTTCTTCGGCATCCCATCATGAACGACTTCTTTATCGACGATAATGCCTTTAATAAGCTCGGTTTCCTCCAAGCTCTTCCCCTCCTTCTTCACAATCTGAACGTTCTCGACATCGGCAATCACTTTACCATCCCGTTTCTCTTGGATGTGAAGAATAGCGTCTATGACAATGCCGGAAAGGTGGTCACGGGCTGATGAGACTGACTTACTCCTGAGGCTTGTATTAGCGAGTTTCATCAGGGTCTCTCTATCCTTCATATCTACATCGATTGAGAGCTTCTCCAGCGTCTCGATTGCCTTGTCTGAGGCCTTCTGATAGCCTGAGATGATCACTGAGGGGTGGATGTTCTTTTCGAGGAGCTCACTCGCTTTCTTAAGAAGTTCGCCAGCAAATACGACAGCCGTCGTTGTGCCGTCGCCGACCTCTTTGTCCTGGGTCTTCGCGACCTCGATCATCATCTTCGCCGCTGGGTGCTGAACATCGATCTCGTTTAGTACAGTCGCACCATCACTTGTTATCGTGATATCACCAAGACCATCGATGAGCATCTTGTCCATCCCCCTCGGCCCAAGCGTGGTCTTGAGGACCTCAGCTATAACTTGAGCAGCCATCATGTTGCTCTTACGAGCCTCAGTGCCGCGGTTCCGTTTTGTGTCCTCCTTGAGGATAATGACTGGTCTTCCTCCCATAGTAGTGTATGACATTTTTGAAAACCTTTTAACCGGTATTTTGCTAAAAGAAGCAAATGAAGACAGAATATAAGTCTTTTCAAATGGCCTAAAAACTCTTAAAAGATCCTTTAAAATGAAAGCAATCGCCTAAAAATTTTGAAAAATAAGGTTACTTTAGGTAGGCGGTCATCAACTTCATTATCTTACCGGGTGAACGGGTTACTATTTTGGCAATGATCCTCTTGGTGTTCTCCCCATTAGCGAGGGCGAGAATCTCGTCGTTTGTTATGATATCCGCCAAGGAGTTCAAGTCATCATCGCTGAATTTATCGAGCATCTCAACGACCCTCCGGCTATCTTTCATCCTTTTTCCCCAATACTTCTCAAAATTGATCCTGTACTGATCCAACCTTGTAGCGGATGTGTCTTCACCTACTATGGCGTCGACAGCCTCTGAGCCCGCCATTTTCCCTGCCTCGATCCCGCTATGAATCCCTGCGCCTGTCATGGGTATGAGTTGACCCGCGGCATCCCCCACTAAGATCAGACCGTCGCTCGTGATCCTCTCGAGCATCCCAGAGACCGGTGTTACCCCACCGTTCCTTCTCAGCACCTTAGCTTCCTTGAACCGCGGATCCGAGTTTAAGAACCTCTTCAGGTAGTTGATGGCGGGTTCAGTGTGGATGTTCCTGACTCCAAGGCCAACATTGACTACCTCCTCGTTCTTGGGAAAGACCCAAGCATACCCGCCTGGAGCATATGTTGACCCGACATAGAACTCGTTAGTTGAAGGATCATCAATATGAAGACCCCCTAACTGATATTGGGCGCATGTGACAACATCGGGATACCATCTCTCTAAACCAGCTGATCTTCTCACAATCGACCAGTATCCATCGGCTCCGATTGTAACTTTCGCCATTATCTTAACTTGTTCTCCATCATGCTCCGCCGAGACTCCCTCAATCTTTCTGCCCTCCCTTAGAACCCCC
>CAZIAF010000015.1:0-15212 GCA_964537625.1 uncultured Candidatus Bathyarchaeia archaeon | reverse complement strand
GCCGCCTTGGCTGCCGATGAACCAGAAGGTCCTGCACCCACGACGACGACGTCACATTTGATAACCCGCATATTTAATCAAATAGTCGCCCGTGGCTTGCGTATATTAATCCTACCTCTCTAGAACCTTCTGGGCAGCTATCTCTATGTCCTTTGCCTTTACAGTCTTTCGACCTGCATGCTTCGCGTACCCGAGGGCTTCCCTCGCCACCTTGACACCAATGTCTTCTAGTGCTTTACCAAGTGCGACTGCACTTTCCTCGCTGACGCGATCAGCACCAGCTCGTTTGATCAACTTGTGCATAGGAGCAACCTTAATCTCGTCTACCACACCAAATACACCTCTAATAAGCACACAAAATCATAAATATTTAATACTTGCCCTCTTTGAGGATAATAAGCTGAGAAAAAAAGGATTAAGCTTAAAAACTTGAATAAATGGCCTTTTCATATTTCCTTAACCCTGTAATAACAACTCTGTCTTGTCTTAGTTAACAACAAAATCTCCTTGCGATAGCGGAGCATATCCGATTCAAATCAATGAGAACTCTGGTTCGGATCCGTGTCCAATGAATCTGCGCAAAAACCCGATCGGTTTTAAATAAATATTTAAGTTTTTAACTCATTCTTAGATTAAAATAATTGCTTCAAATCACCTGAAAATGGCAACATTCTAAACTTGGACCACTGTTTCCTCTGGGTAAACGTTTAAATGAGCGTCTAAACCTCATACTGCATCGGCTAAAATCGACCTGGTGGTAGTAATGGGAAAAGTAAGGACAGAGATGGTGAAACGCATGGCTATAGAACTCATCGGAAAGTACTCTAGAAGTTTTAATACCGACTTTGATCATAATAAAAAATTCATGAGTGAACTTAACATTGGTGTCTCAAAGAAGATGCGGAACAAGGTCGCAGGTTACGCCACCAGGGTAGTTAGGTCCGACCTGAATGCGATTGAAGTCGAGGGTGAAATAGAACCCGACAATATATGACACTAATTTTAAGTCGATTGTAATTAGACTGGATCAATATCACAATAGATATTTATCAATATCATATTGTGTAAAACCGAGCCCAATGAGTTTCTTAACTACAGTCGATTGATCTTTCTCTTCTAAACGGATGCTCTTTGCGACTTCAAGTAGACTCTCCTTCAACTCCCATGGGTAGACTACCCATTTATCGGTGCTCTCGGCGTAATAGTCGGGAATAAACTTACTCCAAGGCTTGATGTGTAGGGTAACGACTTTGACTTGGAATGCGCCTCCTTCGCTGACGTGTTGCTTCGCCTTTGAGAGCGACGCTCCCGAGTCCGAGACGTCATCGACGATCAGTACTTTTAATCCTTTAACTTCCGCATTGACGGGTAGAACCACCACCGGTTCCCTGCTTCGATTCATCCCATCGTATGACTCCACCTGTATGCTGGCTAGTCTCCTTTTCCCCAGTTGGTCGCAGATTATCCTAGCGGGGTCAAAGCCACCTCGGCTAACAGCTACAACGATGTCCGGATCAAACCCTGAACTACTGATCTTGGATGCAACCTTTTCGGTGAGTCCTTGGACCTCGTCCCAACTAAGATGTAGGAGATGCAATTTTTCCAAAGGATCACCCCGATTTAATAATAGGTAGGTCCAAGATAAGATATTTAAACTCAATGCGTTGATCTGTCGCTGAGTTCTAAAATAGTTGTTTATATCGAGGTGGTACAATTCAATCCCATGGCTTCTAGGGAGAGTCTTGAAGATTGGGTTAAAGGGCTGGTAGAAGGGTTCATCGCTTCGCCAAGCAATGCGTTCAACGACTTATGTGAACCAGCTTGGGACACACCTCTCGTCGGTTTCTCAAGTGGTGCAGACAAACTCTACGACTTTTACAAGAAGGATATTGGGAGCTTTTATCTATTACCGATAGAATTTTTTCGAAACGCTCATCCATCCCTTGATGTTAAGCCTGAAGACCTAGTCATTATCAGTTGGGTGCTCCCTCATACAAAGGCTACGAAGTTTGACCATAGGAAAGAAACAATTATGCCGAGTGAGCGATGGGCACGAGCACGAATAATGGGCGAGGGCGTTAACAACAAGCTCCGAAGCTATCTTGTTGAGACCCTTGGGAAGGCTGGGTATCCAGCCGTTGCGCCTATGCTGTCCCCCCTATGGCGGCAAACCGTTTCCAAGAAGTATCTATTCGCCTCCTCTTGGTCGGAGAGACATACTGCCTATGTTGCTGGATTGGGGACCTTTGGGCTAAGTGATGGGCTGATTACGGCGAAAGGGAAAGCCCATAGAGTCGGCTCGGTGATAGCTAAGATGAGCATTTCACCCACTCCGCGTCCTTATCATGATCATCACGAATATTGCCTTTTCTATACCAAAGGAATCTGTGGGGTCTGCATAAAGAAATGTCCAGCTGGAGCTATCTCTGCTAGTGGCCATGATAAACAGAAATGCTCTGATTATGTTGATACAACTCGCGCCTTCGTGGAGGAGCATTATAACTTTAAGGGCTACGGTTGTGGCTTTTGCCAGGTTGGTATACCCTGTGAGAGTCGAATACCCGAAGGAATCGATTCCTAATGGAAACAGATAAAGAGTCGCTGGCGTAGTACCCCTTAAAACTGGGGACTGTTTATGGTGAGGGCTCTCTTCGTCGGTAGATTCCAGCCGTTTCACTTCGGTCATCTTCACGCTATCAAGAAAATACTTGATGAGGTGCAAGAACTCATACTTGTTGTCGGTAGCGCTCAGATGAGCCACGAGCCAGATAACCCCTTCACAGCAGGGGAACGCATTGAGATGATCAAGGCAGCCCTAACTGAAGTGAAGATCGACCAGAGCCGATATATGCTGATTCCGATAGCCGATGCTCCCAGTCACAGGACTTGGGTAAGCTACGTGGAATCACAGACTCCACGGTTCGATGTTGTTTACTCAAACCAACCATTAACAAGAAGGCTATTAATTGAGGCTGGTTACGACGTGAAGGAGATCGAGCTCCATAAGCGGAGTAAATTTGAGGCTACTGAGATACGACACCGTATCCTTAAGGGTGAGGACTGGAGTGAGCTCGTGCCTGCGTCGGTTTACCAGATTGTCAAGGAGATAGATGGTGAGAATAGAATAATGGACCTCAACAGATCTGATTCGGTTAGAATCAAGCCCGAAGAGAATCATTAGGGTAAATCTCATGTATCTCAAACTCGACTCGACGATAAGTTCAAAATTTCCCGGCCTCTTAGCGAGAATCACCTATATTCGTGGAGTAACTATTGAGGTTTCTAACCCAAAGCTTGAATCCTTTAAATCGACGATAATTGAGGAGACGTCGAGGAGCTGGAACTTGGATGAGCTTAAAGACGACCCAATAATCAGGGCGTATAGAGACTTCTTTTGGAAGGTCAAAGTAGACCCTACGAAGACTCGACCAGCCTCCGAGGCCTTGATAAGGAGGATACTACGGGGTAACCTCCCTCCGATGACAAACACTCTCGTCGACGCCTACAATCTTGCTTCAATTTCCACACGCATACCATTTGGTGCCTTCGACATCGACCGAATGATCGGTGAACCCCTGATGCGGGAAGCGGCTACAGGTGAGGAGTTTCTGGGCATCGGCATGGAGAAACCTCTCCAGTTACAGGGGGGCGAAGCGTTAATTCAAGACGAGGAGAGGCTGATAGCTGTCTACCCATACAGAGACGCAGACTACAGCAAGGTGACAACATCAACAGTCAACCTACTCCTAATGACCTGCGGCGTCCCGGGAATAAATGATGAAAAACTGGGAGAAGCGGAGATCACCGGGGTAGAATATATCACTCGTTTCTGCGGTGGTACGCCATCTTAGGTGTTTTTCATGATGGAAGTAGACGGCTCTATAATGGAGGGTGGCGGTCAGCTCCTTCGCATGGCGACAACCTACAGCGCCATACTTGGAGAACCCGTAAAAGTCACCAATATCAGGGCTACTAGACGTCAGCAAGGGATCAAACCTCAACATTTAACGACTCTGAAAGCGGTAGCAGAGCTATGTTACGCTCAGACAAAGGGATTGGAGATTGGTAGCAGGGAGATCGAGTTTTACCCAGGAAGTATTCACAGCGGTAGCTTCCAGTTCGATATCGGGACAGCAGGTAGTATTGGTCTACTTCTTCAGAGTGTAGCACCAGTTGCCGCATATGCCGAAGGAGCGGTTCACTTAAAGATCATAGGTGGTACATCGGTTAAGTGGTCTCCACCGATTCCTATCGTTCAACACGTTGTCTGGAAGGCACTTAAAGCGATGGGGTTCCATGGAGATCTCAAAGTCCGTAGAGATGGCTATCATCCAAAAGGAGGAGGCATCGTAGAAGCCACTGTAAAACCGGTGAAAGAGCTCTTCCCGATAACTGGAGAGAGATCGCAAATAACTCGGATACATGGATTGTCAACCTGTGGAAGACTATCAAGACACGTCGCTGAGAGACAAGCTGAGACCGCCCTAAGGACGCTGAATGATGCTGGATACGAAACTAAGGTAGACGTGGCTACCCCAGGTAAGGGTTCGGAACCCCTCTCAGCGGGGAGCGCCATATGCCTATGGACTGAGAACGGCGCCTATATAGGAGCTGATGGACTGGGGGAACGAGGGAAACCAGCTGAGAGCGTCGGCTTAGAGGCTGCCTCAAAGTTACTGAGTCATCTTAGTACCGGTGCCTATGTCGACCTCCACACTGCGGACAACCTCATTCTTCCCTGCTCCCTCGCCACTGGGACTTCGCGTTTTACAGTCTCCAGCATTACCCTGCATACACTAACCGCCGTAGAAGTTGCACGCAGAATAGCGCGTGCCAAGATAGATGTAAAGGGTTCAATAGATCAACCAGGTATGATCACAGTTGAAGGAATAGGAATCATAAATCATCACAGCCTTCAAACCGATCAGAAATAATTGATGCTTAGAAGAGATTAGGTGACCTAACTTGATTTTCCTCAGATTCGTGGGAGGTGTGCTAATAGTCGAGGACGACCAAGCTAAGACAAAGCAACGGCATAGGGCTATCGAGTATTCTTCCATCGTTGAAAACCTGATTCAATTGGGCTCGGAATTTACCGACCTAGCCATGATGGCTCCTGTGGTTCCAAAATTGACTTCGACGTTTGAAGCAAGGGACTACCAACGAGAGGCCTTAGACGCTTGGGGGGATGCCATGTTCCGAGGTATAATAGTTCTCCCAACGGGTGCAGGAAAGACAGTTCTCGCTGTCAAAGCCATGGAGAAGCTGCAGGTCTCAACCCTAATAGTTGTCCCTACTCTCGTCCTCCTCGAGCAGTGGAGGAGTGTTCTCGCTAAGGCGTTCAGTGTAGACATAGGTGTACTTGGTGGCGGTGAAAACGAAATAAAACCCATTACCGTCTCAACCTATGACTCGGCTGCCCTCCGAGCAAGAGAGATCGGATGTAAGTTCAAACTGGTGGTTTTCGATGAAGTCCATCACCTTCCCGCCACGAGCAACAGCAAAATCGCTCTTAATTACATAGCTCCTTTTAGGCTGGGGTTGACTGCTACTCTGGATAAAAATCCTGAGACTTTAGAGACCCTCGGTTATCTCGTCGGGTCGGTTGTCTATGCGAGGGGAGTGGAGGAACTCGCTGGTGAACATTTAAGCGACTACACGGTGCGGACCATAAATATAGCCCTAACTCCGGATGAGAAGCTAGAATACGACCGGCAGTTTGCCGTCTACAAGGGGTTTCTAAAGAAGAGGGGGATACGTATAAGGAGCGCCAGAGATTACCTGTCCTTCGTCAAGCGTAGCGGTAGGGACCCGGAGGCGAGGCGAGCCATGATGGCGCGGAACACTGCTATGAGTATAGCTTTAAACTCACGTAGCAAGGAGGATTATCTCCGCGGCATCCTCGCTGCTAGCCCCTTTGAGAAGTCGCTCATCTTTACACGTCACAACAAGCTGGTGTATCGGATAAGCAGAAGCCTTCTGATACCTGCGATAACCCATCAGACGGGGAAGGAGGAGCGTGAGGAGATTCTAGATAGGTTCAGGAGTGGCGTATACCGACGGATAGTAACAAGCCAAGTCCTAGACGAGGGAATAGATGTGCCGGACGCCTCACTAGCCGTGATCCTAAGCGGCACAGGGAGTAGTCGTGAATTTATTCAGCGTCTAGGTCGCGTATTGAGGAAGAAGGAGGGAAAGCAAGCTACTCTCTATGAGTTAGTTAGTTTTGGGACCGCGGAGACTCGGCTGAGTCAGAGGAGGAAAGAGACATGATTCTATCTCCAAATCTAATCAGAATTAAGAGGACCAAGACATTTATCACTCCAGTGTTTGCCGACGACGAGAAGCTAAGCCTTGCAAAGACGCTTATAGCAATTTATAGAGATAACTTAGGCCATCACCGTGCCGAACTAGAAGAAGGATTAGGAAGTTGCGAAGAACTCGGCTACGACTTTAAACTAGTTCGAGGACTATCCTCAGTCCTAGAATCTAGGTGCATCTTTGGTACCCGTTCCTTTGTGCCCCCCTTGAAAGCGAGGCAGATGCTCTTCGAGGAGGCTGCGAAAACTGGTGGGATATCAGAACATGCAAGGGTAGAGGTTGTTGCATTAGTTGCAAAAAAACTAGGTGTCGAACCTTCCGATCTTGAGGATAGTATATATGCTGACCTCCTCGACGAGCAGCATCTCATCGACTTCAAAGAACCCGCCTCTAATGAGCTTTTACAGCTTTACAACTTTGCTCTCGTAACCGTTCTCCTGGCTTACACAATTAACATGAGGATTAGTTACCCTGGCAAGAACGAGCATTTGGAAAAACTATGTGCCCTCATCGGAGAATCCACCGTTAGACCTTCAGGCGATCTTGAACTCACGCTAAAACCCTCGAAGCAGATTGGAATACGTGGTGTGAAGATCGAGGCACTACTGATACGTCTTCTGGATATGAAGGACTGGCATATATCAGCCAATCTCGCTTACCCTCCAAGGTATCGGGAAACAAGGTCTATAGATCTGAATCGAAGGAGCCATGGCGGTCTACTCATGGCAGAGGCGATGAATGAGGAGCTCATAATCGAGATTGAGGCTCCCATCAGAAAGAGTGGCTTCGGGGACTTAATAATAATCGACGACGTCGCCTACAAATTAGGTCTAACAGATAGAGAACTGCTGAAGAGGATAGAGGTGGAAAAAGTGAAGTATGTCAAGCTCCCCGGAGTACTAATCACTCAAGAGAAATTAGATGCTCTTAGAGCAGATTTAGCGGCTATCGAGAGCGATGACTTGGCTGATTTCAAGAACCTTTTAAAGAGATATGGATGCAAAAATCCTGTACCCGTGCTCGAGGCACTAGGCTACTTTGTAGCACACGACCTGGAGACCAGAAAGCCGAGGGTCAGTCGTCTCAAACAAAGAGCACCAAGTTAATATCGCGCCGGGCTGAAGGAGTTTCAGAAGTGAAAGCATGAGCTGGCAGGACTATCAAGGCGCTACTACGATCGGCATCGTCTGCAAGGGCGGAGTTATTCTCGCCTCTGAGAAGAGAATTACTTGGGGTAACATGCTCACGAGCAGGGGTGGGATGAAGGTCTTTAAGCTTAATGAAAGGATCGGCCTGGCCTTTGCCGGTCTGGTATCAGATATGCAGGCATTAGCACGTGAGGCGGCTGCTTATGCCACACTCTACGAACTTGACAACAACAGGCGTATCAGTGTAAAGGCGATGGGGAAACTCATAAGTAACATGCTGTTCCAACGCCGTATGTTCCCTCTTTTAATGGAGACCATTGTTGGGGGATTCGACGAGGATGGCGTCAGCCTTATGAGTATGGATCCCGTTGGGAGCCTGATCCCAGATCCGTTTATAACAGCTGGTACAGGCGCATCTATCGCTATGGGTGTTATTGAGGCCGAGTATAAGGAGGGGATGAGTATAGATGAGGGCGTGTTACTTGTATTGAAGGCGATTAAAGCCGCAGTTGCCCGAGATATCTCTAGCGGTGATGGTGTCGACATGCTAATAATAACCAAAGATGGGACAGAGGAGCGGAGTATTAGCCTCAGGAAGTAGGCGAGCGCGAGTTTCACTTTCTCAACCGCCAAGGTTATTATTTCCGGCGCGGCATTTCAGTGGGCGGTAGGGCGCCTAGATCAGCGGTATGATCGCTCGGCTCGCATCCGAGAGGTCGGGGGTTCAAATCCCCCGGCGTCCACCAAATTTTTTTTCCTACATAGGCTTACTTGGATTATAATGATAACTTGAATTACGAATCATGCACACAAGAATTTGCCAATTTTTCTATTAAGTATATTAACGGTATAATAAAACAAATTAATGTTTATGTTAAAAAACGCGAGTAGATATGATTTTATAATTTCATTTATGAAATAGTTGCTCTCATTTATTAACAGTAACGTGATAAGTACAACAATAAAAAAGATGAAAACTGCGTAAATAATTACATCAGTGATTCAACACTTTGATACCTCTTTGAGGGCTCATATCTTCAAGGGCAATTTGAAATGAGCTTTGGAAAAAGATGGGAAATGAAAAACGAGTCTTCAACTTTAGACAAGGTTAAAGGAACAATTAATCCTTCAGATCCCATCAAATCAAGGCTCAACGACTCTATTAAGCGAATTGAGTTAGAGAATCAGCGTCTTGAACAAGCATCGATTCGATTTAAAAACCGCGACAAGACGATCTTTAAACAAATTGTCGAATCATACAAGAAGCACGACACTGAAAGCGCCAACGTATATGCAACGGAACTCGCTGAAATACGCAAGATGGAGAAGATGATCCTTCATGCTCAGCTTGCACTCGAGCAGATAGCAATTCGTATGAAGACCGTAACGGAACTTGGCGACGTAGCAGTCACCTTGTTACCTGTCGTAGGAATCATGAACGACATAAAATCAGGTATAGATTCAATCAACCCACAGACTGAGAAGGAACTAGGGGAGATCAACAGTCTTCTCAGCGGAATTGTTATCGATGTAGGTGCAGTTACGGATATGGACATCAACTTCGAGTCAGTTAACGAGGACTCATCCCAGATAATGAACGAGGCTCAAACAATCGTTGAATCTAGGATCCTTAATACCTTCCCGAAGTTACCTGAATCTAAAGATCAGCTAACAACTAGCGGACAAAATACCCGATCTCAACACTTTTGAAGGGGTGTTAATAATTGGATAATTTGAAAACGCGACAGAAAATCCTAGTCTCTCAGGATTCGCTCAACGAGTTGAAGCGACAGAATCTTCAATTTGAGCAATCAAATGTAAAGCTCAAGGAACGAGATAAAGTATTGTATGATATGATTGGAAAGGCTCTTCGTAAGAAGGATACCCTGAGGGCTAATATGTTCGCGAATGAGTTGACTCGGGTTCGTCACTTGCAAAGAGTTTTTTCTCAAAGCCATCTTGTTATAGAATGCATCACAATAAGGATGGAGAATTTACTCGATTTATATAATGCTATCCAGATGGAGCCAATCTCTCAGGTAATAAAGGAAGTAATAGGTGAAGTTCAAGGCGTTTCACCCGAGTTCATGACTGGACTAGAGCAACTAACCAGATTGGCAAGCGATACTTTGAAGCAGACAACAATTGGTTTCCAGCAACCAATCCTCGACGAGATATTCAGTGCAAAGAGTCCTGAGAGTATCGAAATATTGAGGGAAGTATCAAGCACAATTGAGAGCTGTCTACAGGAGAGTTTCCCAGAACCACCTACCACCGAAGCGCCACTGAAAGTCGAAAAGCAAGTTGAGGCAGTTGCGTACAGTTATGAGGCAACATTTGCACCAAGGAAGACCGCGGTTACTAACAATTCTAACGACTTAAGTGCACTTTCTGAGGACGTTATGAAGATGCTTGACAACTTCAACTCGAAGAGTCGATTAAAGATTGATGAAGCAACGGTGTGAGATTAAACGACCAAGCTTGGGTAAAGGCGATATAATTCAAGAATATTATCGTCAACATACCTCTTTTTAAAAACCACATGTTCAAGCTAAGCTTTATCTCAGTGTGATCTGAGATGTTTTCTAGTGATTCTCATGAAGACGAGGACAATCAAACAGATTGTATTGATTCCTGCGTCCCCCCTCGAAGTCTTTGATGCTTACACAGATCCAAATAAGCACTCAGAGTTTACGGGGAGTGAGGCAACTGGTGAGCCTGTAATAGGCGGAGGTTTTACAGCTTGGGCAGGATACATAGAGGGGAAGTATTTGGAGTTGAAGCCAGGGAGGAGAATTGTGCAGGAGTGGCGGGGAGGAGACTTCCCGGATGGATCGGCGAGCTCTCGATTAGAGATCGAACTGAGAGTTGTTGATGGGGGAACAGAGCTCGCTATGGTTCATTCCGGTGTGCCAGAGGAGCTTGCAGCAGATATTGAGCAGGGATGGATTGACTTTTACTGGGAGCCAATGAAGAAATACTTCCATAAAAAGTGAATTTAAATAATATAATTGTCAATAAGAATACAAGAGAAGGGTAATTATCTTTTATATCTGTAGTTATTTTCTCCATTACTTCGATGATTAATCTGAGTTCTTATTGTTTGAGGTATGCACGCACGTTATCAGCTAGTTTTGGGTTTTTCCTCATCCGTTGCATACCACTTTTTAAGTAGGGTAGACAGGTAAGCGTTCCACATATTTGAGGAAGTATCGCCTCCTCCTCCAGTTACCATTATCTGTGGAGTTATCACTATCTTACCTTCAGCGACCTCTTGAAATAGTTTAAGAGCTGTTACATTGTCCTGACCGAGTATATCTGCTTGTGCCTTGTAGGCTGCTGCCTGGCCTTGTCCTATTCGCTCAGCTTCGTAGGCGGTTCCATCCGCTCTTGTTTTTGTGGAATCACGGACTCCTTGAGCCTGGCGACGTAGTGCCTCAGCTTTGTCGTTCTCGATGTCAATGCTGAGTTTTGCTGTGATTACACTACCTTGTTGGTCAGCGCGCGACTTCTTCTCTTCAACGGCGATGCGTTGTTCTTGGGCTGCTGCTTCTTGTTCGTACTGGGCTTTCTGTTGTTGGGCTATCTCTTTCCGAGTCTGTGTCTCTAGTAGTTGCTTATCCATGTCAATATAGGCGATGAGGAGGCCTTGTACTTCTACATGGTACTTTGCGAATTCAACGCGGGCTTTTATCAGTGCATTTTCTTGTAGCTCTGTTCTGCTTCGGACGAATTGGAGTGCTTGCTCCTTGCCGGCCTCGTTCCGGAAAGAGCTGTCGATAAGCGGATGCGCTACTTGCTCGATTAAATTAGATACGGTCCCGAAGCGAGCTATTACGAAGGGAGCGTTTGCAGGAGGCACGCGGATTATGAGTCTGACATCAACGTCAAGTTGAAAACCGTCTTTTGATGTCACACGTAGTTGGCTGAACTTGAAGAACTCTGTTACTTTTACGGTTTCAGAAGTTGGGTGTACACTGGAGCCTGTGTCGAGTCTTGTTTCAGTCGGTCCCTTGCTTGATGCCCAGTCGATGGTGATTGCGCTTGTGGGAACAAGTTCGGCTCTGTAGGCGATTTGGTTGAGATTGTATTTGCCGGGTGCAATTGGGTCCCTCAAGATTCCACGCTGGTTCTTGTTTGTTATCAGAAGAGACTCGATTGTTTCGTGGATGGGCTGAGCGAGATCCGGTTTTTTTGATATATCCGGAGCTGGTCCCGAGGATGAAAGTTCCTCACCGACGCTGGAGACGATGACAGCTACATAACCTGGTGGTACCACAGCAACTGGTGATAGGCCTACTTCAAAGAGAAGTCTGTTGATATAATACTCTCCTGGCTGTAGAGTCTCAAGTTGGGGGCCTCTATGGCCATCTGAGTTGATGAAGGTCTGGCCGGCTTGGAAGTGTTTATGATCCGCGGTTGGGGCGGGAGCTACTATGAAGCCTGATGGGAGCGAGATGCCGTCCATAGCGATGACTATGCCAACCTGTTCTTTTGGTACCTCAACGGCGTTAACCTGTGTGACTCTAAATATTTCGAGGTTGATTCTGTATGTTCCTGGGCGAAGTACTCCAATTTGAGGACCTTTTCTGCCTCCATTTTGAAGAAACATATCTGCGTCTTGGAATGAGTTACATTCCACTTCGTCTCCGAGGAGCCTGCCGCTTTGTATCGGTTGACCGTCAATAGACTCGACAACACCAATCTTACCTGGAGGAATCTGTGTTACCATAACCTTACGGATCTTCCAAATAAGCGGGAAACGCCAATAGAGGCCCGGCATCAGTGTATCAGCCTGTATTCCAATCTCGCCATCCGTGGCGATGATCTTACCTTGAGGAAGCTTTTTTCCAGTCATCTTCTTTCTTAATATCCCCACTTCATTGTCGCTGACCAAGGAAAAACCTGGTGCGACGAAAATCAGAAAGAAAATTAAGGGTACTAAAATAACCAAACCAGTGGTTATCAGATCTTCTCCAGCCGTTCTATATCACCTACGTTACTTATCCTTCTAAGAGTGGTTTAGGTTTTGCATTGCTGAGAGATAAAAAAGCTCAATACTGGAAGCCATTGTTAACCCTCTGAGTATAGCAGCTGCATTGGATCTTCTCGTAGCCATCTCTCTATTGTGTAGAGGTGCATTCTTGTGCGCTGTGGTTTGGTGGCTTGGGTATTGGCTGATCTGTGGTTGAAGTATTACTTGACTTTCAAGTTGGATTATGGAATAAAAATCGTTGGAATTGTAAACTATCTTAGACTATCGCGTGCGTGCACTTATCATTGCTAGTTAGAAATAATGTTTGGTGCCGCTGGTGTGATTTGAACACACAACCCCTCGGTCTTCAGCCGAGCGCTCTCCCAGGCTGAGCTACAGCGGCACGACAACAACAAGGCAACCATATTTGATATAAAGATTTTCGTTAAATAATCCTTTAAAAAAAAAATATTTGACCACAACAAACTTGGAAAGATATTTGAAAAACAGTAAAAGGAATTGCGATGTAGATAGGCATGCTGACCTCCTTCATCACTAAGAAACAGACTTCAACTAAAACATCGTTGGAAGAATATTTCCCAGATATCACTGTTGATCGAACATTTTTTACAAAAACGATATGAGGAGAATCCGCTGAACTCTAAACATGTTCAAACGCACCTTCGAAAAACTGAAGGGGGAGATATCTGGAGAGATCGCATTCAACCATGTAGCAGAGATCTCCCGACACCACAGGATACAGGCGAGCCCCGGGTTAAGGGCTGCTGTCGAATACGCCTCCGAGACATTAAGAGGCTACGGCTTAAATGTCGATGTAAGGCGCTACAAAGCAGATGGGAAGACTCTTGCTTGGAGCAGCCTCATGTTCAAGGAATGGAGCTGCTCTGACGCGGAGTTGATGCTCGTAGAACCAGTGGGCGACACCAGATACTTAGCCCGATTTGGCGAGAACAAGATGAGCATAATCCAGCGAAGCTTTTCAACACCGAGAAGTGGCATCGAAGCAGAGGTGATAATCCTCCAGAAGGGTGAGGAAGAGTCCGAATACAGTGGATTAGATCTCAATGGAAAAGTGGTTTTAACGAATGGTGATGTTGCTCGGGTTCGAGAACTCGCCGTTGAGAAACACGGTGCTATCGGAATCCTTTATGATGGTATGTGGGTGCGTGAGCCAAGTCTCCGTGAAGGGGAGTTGGATGACGCTTTAAAGTATACTAGCTTCTGGTGGTATGGGGCTGAGAAGCCTTGCTGGGGCTTTGTTTTATCGCCGAGAGCAGGGAAGTGGGTGAGGCGGCTCATCGAGGGAAGTGAGAGGCCAATAAAGGTTCACGCCAGAGTTGATTCTAAACTCTACGAAGGAGAAATGGAAAACTGCATCGCCACCATACCCGGAAAGACGAAGGAAATGGTCGTCATCGTCGCCCACATCTGCCATCCGCAGCCGAGTGCTAATGACAATGCCTCAGGCTCCGGCGCTGCAATGGAGGCTGCACGAGCGCTACAGAGGCTAGTAGCGTCGGGTGAGCTGTCGAAGCCAAGGAGAAGTATCGTGTTCACATTGGTTCCTGAGATCAGCGGAACATACCCGTGGCTAATGGAGAACGAGACGCTGATACCTGAAATGGTTGCTGCGTTAAACCTTGACATGGTTGGGGAGAACCAGAATCTCTGCGGTGGGCCTCTTATCATGGAGAGGACGCCCGAATCCTGTTCAAGCTACGTTAATAGTCTGATCGAGGCAGTGTACGATTCGGTAAAGGCTGAGGCGAAGAACCTCGGCGGATCGGCGAGCTATGCTCTGTTCAAACACGCTGTGACGCCGTTTAGTGGTGGTAGCGACCACTACATCTATTCTGACCCGACGGTGGGGGTTCCGTGCCCGATGATCATCCAGTGGCCTGACAAGTTCTACCACACGAGCGCGGATACAATCGATAAGGTTGACCCGGAGATGCTTAGGAAGGTGGCGCTAATCACCGCGACGTACGCCTATTTCCTTGCTGATGCGGGACCTGAGGAGGCCCTCTGGCTTACAGGTGAGACCGCATCGAGGGAGAAACGCGCCTTACTCAAGAGAGTTCAAGACATGGTCACCGAGACATCCGATGGTGACACTGAGAAAGCTTCACAGATACTTTCGAGACTCAGAGAACGGATAGAGTACAATACAAGTCGATCGATAGAAGCAGTGGCTTCTGTTAAGCGCCTAGCACCGAAGGAGAAAAAACTCGACGACGCGATCGCCTCATTTTCAAAGGATCTAGCATTAACCATGAAATCGGAACTGAAAAGAGCCGAGGCTTTGGTCAGTCAAATCGTCGTCGTTAAAGGTTGGACTTTAAAGCCCCCGAGGAAGAGGCCTACGAAGCTGGAGAGGGAGGCTAAAGACATAGTGCCAGTCAGGAAATTCCGAGGACCAGTCTCGACTCGGGAATGGATGCGAAAGCTATCGCCTATGGAGTGTGAGGCGTTTTATCGGCTAGGGAAAGCGCACAAGGAGACATCGGGGATAGAGACCCTCGCGGTCTACTGGTCCAATGGAACAAGGAGTCTCCTCGATGTGTCGCGATTAGTTGAGCTGGAGTCTGGGAGGACTGATTTAGAGTACCTTGTTAATTACTTCCGGTTTCTCGAGAAGATGGGACTCATTGAGCTCCGGTAATCTTTATACGATGCTTCCGAGGTATGGTGTGTTGGTCGGGCCGGTGGTCTAGTGGTTATGACATCGCCTTGACATGGCGGGAGTC
>CAZIAF010000014.1:16331-19978 GCA_964537625.1 uncultured Candidatus Bathyarchaeia archaeon | reverse complement strand
TAGTCACACTCCTCCCCGACAGTGCAGACAGGTACTACAGCACCGACCTCTTCAAGGAGTGACCAAGGACCATGGGGAGTAACAATCCTCGAGGATTCGTAATAAACCACTCCCACTGCTACTTCGAACTAGTCTTAGAGGAGCTGAAAGCCCTCCATATACACGAAGAAATAATCCTGGAGAAGATGCAGGAACTCGTAGAGAAGATACAGTACGACGGCGTTTGGATACATCCCATCATAGTCGACAGAAACAGTCTAGTCGTCCTCGACGGAATGCACAGGGTCGCCGCGGCGAAAGAGATAGGATACAAGTACATACCCGTCTGCCTTGTTGACTACAATAACCCGAAAATCCAAATCGGGTGCTGGTATAGAATGTTCAAAAGCCTGGGCCTCGAGGAGGCGGAAGGAGCGTTCAGGGAGGTGGGGCTTACTCCCATCAAGAAAGCCTTCGAGGAGGCTCAGATGTTCGTTGAAAAGCGTGAAGCAGTCACTGCCATGTTCTCGAGCTCTTGGAGTATAGCAGCCCTTGGCAAAGCTCAGGGAATCAAGGAGAGGTACGACGTGATCAAGAGGATCGAAAACGCATTACAATCGAAAGATCACGACATGGGTTACAGCACTGACAATGATGCCCTGACTCGCGTTGCCTCAGGCGAATACGCCGTAAGCCTCATGACACCTACCGTCTTGAAGAAAGAGGTCTTGGAGTTTGCCCTAAAAGGCATGGTATTCAACCAGAAGACGACGCGTCACATAATCCCCGCCAGGCCCATGTTCGTCAGCGTGCCCACCGACTGGCTCAAAGGCGACCTTAGCCCCGAAGAAGCCAACAGTTGCCTGAGGAGGCATCTCGCCTCGAAGAGAGTCGAGAACCAACCACCCGGACAGATACTCGACAGAAGATACGACGAGGAACTCTATGTTTTCAAGTAGGCGCGCGCAACGTTTCGCAGTAGCTCTACTGTGCACCTAGCGTGCTGAGACACAGGTTAAGGTCGAGGAGGAATATTGTGAGAATTTCCGATCAAATCTAACCTACAGAAATTTTATGTACACACCCTATGATTATTTTTATACCCTAATAGGCGTCAATAATCAGTTCATGGGTGAGGACGACATCAAACGCTCCGTTATGTTGGACGTCCTCAGTATCTACATCCCCAGCTTCTTCAACACTATCGGGATGAGCATCGTCGCTCCCATTCTCCCTATATATGCGCGAAGCTTCGGCGTATCCTTCGCGATAGCGAGCCTCGCGGTTACGGCCTATGCATTCGGCCGCTTCATCGCGGATGTACCTGTTGGGATCGCAGCCGACAAGTGGGGGCGCCGCCCAATGATGCTCATAGGGTGCGCACTGGTCACGATCATGGCATTAGCGAACGCAAACGTCACCGACTTCTCATGGTTCCTCGTGTTTAGAGTACTTCAGGGCATCGGAAGTAGCATGTGGATGACAAGCCGTCAGACAATCCTCGCTGATATATTGAAACCTGAGGAGCGTGGCCGAATAATGGGTTACTTCCAGGCATTCATGTTAATAGGTCAGTCAGCTGGTCCAACTTTCGGTGGCTGGATCGCAGACAACTACGGTCTTAGGGCACCATTCTACTTCTATGCAGGTATCAGTCTCCTCACTCTACTTATCAGCTACTATCTAATCCACGAGCCAAAGGGGATCGTGAAGAAGGGTGGTGGAGGGCACTTGCCGAGCTTGGAAGACACAAAGAGGCTACTGAAGAACACGACATTCGCGATGGCGTGCCTCGCAACTCTTACAGTCACATTCCAACGGCAGGGTATTCGTAATAATCTCCTACCAATATACGCTGGGACCGAAATCGGGATGAGTATGACTGATGTAGGGACAATACTGAGCTATGCGACGCTCGCTAATCTACTGTTGACGGTGCCCATGGGTTATGCCATCGACCTAATCGGTAGGAAGCCGGTTATCATATGGAACGTCATCATACTCGCTGCAGCAAACCTGAGTTTCGTATTCTCAAAGGATTACTGGTCTATGAGCATAGCTGCTGTTGTACTGGGCATTGCCTCTGCAGGGGCAGGGCAGGCTCCAGCCTCCCTCGCAGTTGATGCTAGCTATAATGAACGCCGAGGATTAGCAATGGGCCTCTATAGGCTTGTCAGTGACGTTGGATCTATGATCGGACCAGTTCTCCTTAGCGGAATCGCTGACTTGACAGATCTTAGAACTCCCTTCTACGTGATGACTGGAATTCTCATAATCAATGCATTTCTCCACGCTGTACTAACGAAAGAGCTTGTCGACGTTAAGAAGAGCCGTGAAGAACAGCATATGAAGGGGATTAAGATCGGCCCATTCAAGTGGGGAGGTAAACCTGATCAGAGGACGACTAATAATTAATCTTAACATTTTCACTGCCCTCCTCTAAGAGATCAGATTCGAAGGCTGCGAAGTGAGTCCAAGATCACGTACCAACACATATGAATATTTACTTCCACGCGCTTCCACCTGACTGTAATATGTGAACTTGAACAGTTAACCTCAGCTAGAGATTGATGTGTACATGAGTTTTTGAAAATAAGAAAAAAAAGTCGGTAAGAGATTACGCTTAGCTCATTTAGTAGGCGCGAGCATCGAATCCCCTGCCACAAATCGCCTTGAACTTCATCAAGGGAGATTAACAAGGAGGATGTTGCCCGTTTAAGGCGTTTCAACGAAAGCCTACTTCAACTTCTCCTTAGGTATCTTAACGGCGAAGCGACACCTCTCGCCCCCCGCGAGGACACTCTCTAGAACTTCCACCTCAAGGGGAACTCCAAGAACGATCTCGAGAGGGAGCTTCTCATACCCTGCGCTGCAGTAGCAGAAAGTGCCCAACGGTTCAGCTGCGTCGTTCAGGATAGCGTCCCTTGCGAGTTGGCAGTGGCAGGCATAATAACGGCGCATCTTCGGGTCCTTCTCATTCAGCCATTTATCTGGTTCGAAAGGTATCTTACTCTTGAGGACGACATCCCCAACTAGGACACCGTTCTGTATGGTCTGGTCACCCCTGACGTACTCCACGACCTCGGGGGTTATCCTCTGCTCGTACCAGAGTCTCCCCGATTTCATCACGTCCTCGAGCTCTGCGACGAGGTGCTTGTGTTCCCCTGCTAGGAACTCTGCCATCGTCTTCGAGGTTTCCCACCGCTTCACCTTCTCAGCGAAGGCTTCCACGGGTATCCTATGGTGGTTTCCTGCTAGAACTTTCTTCACATCCTCAGGGGTGAGGGCGGCAGAGAGCCTGACCAGCAATTCATTTGTGCATGTTGGATAGGAGTTAGGCGCGGAACCGAGTGGGGGCTTCTCGAAGCCGTTGAAGACCTCACTGCGCTTTCCTTCCCCCGCCAACTCCGTCAGCCTCTCCCCTATGCTATCGTAGACTCCCTGACCCCCGAGGATCGCGGCGAAGTAAGAGTATACGTCGTTTCTCTTTGTGAGCCAGAAGTAGCGAGCGAGGGCAAGGAGCCGTTCCGGCGTGTTTAAGCCACGCGAGATTAGCCCCGATATGTAATCCTTCACGTCCCCAAGAGACGCTAAGTCGAAAGTCTTCTCCCCTGTATGGAGACTCTCCTCAAACTCCTTAACCGCCGCTACGGCGTCCTCTATAGCCT
>CAZIAF010000014.1:0-16231 GCA_964537625.1 uncultured Candidatus Bathyarchaeia archaeon | reverse complement strand
GTATGGAGACTCTCCTCAAACTCCTTAACCGCCGCTACGGCGTCCTCTATAGCCTCATCCTTCATCTCACGCCTCCTCAGGTACTTCCGGTACTCGTTCTCCTCCAAAACACACACCACCAGCTGATCAGGAAGTTGAGGTAGTGAGTTTAAAAAAGAATCTTAAAGAACCTTCATGTATCTCACAGACCTCAACTGGGGGATATACACACGCCCTTGGCTCCTTTGCAGCCAACACGCATGCATTATTGCTGAGGTGATGGAGAACGTCCCGCTTCATACTCAGGTTTTCCAACTGAGTGCGCGGTCCGATGTATTCATACCTAGTTTGCGCCTATCCGGATTGAGACTTATTGACTAGCGGTAGATCTTCTAGTCTCACGGACACAGCCCTTCTCACCGCCCTCATTGTAGTCCTTGATTATGTTCTCAAGTTTAGGGGCCTCAAGATACCCTTCCCATGGATGCCTACACTAAAGTTTGACTTCACCGGAATACCGATCACCTTAAGCCTGCTAATATATGGGCTACCATCCGCCCTCACCACAAGTGTTGTCGCCTTCGTCGCAATAATCGCAAGAAGCGACGACGTGATCGGCGCATCGATGAAGTTTGCAACAGAATTCTCGACTGTACTGAGTTTAGCTCTTAGATTCAAGCTGACGGGGAAGATTATTCCCTGGTTAAAGAAGGGATTAGGGTTATCCCCCCACACACACGTGAGTCTAATCGTTATGTGAGGATAAGATTATCGAGATTATGAGTTAAGGTTACCCTTGAAGAACTCTATAATGATTTCACAGAACATATCCGGTTTATCTAATGCGCGCGACAAATTAAGGTTGAAGTATTGATCTAAAAAAGCTTAACAATTTTAAACGTTGAGAGGGATTTCCTCATGGAAGGGAGTTGTCGTTTGGGATTTTGAAGGACATCATGGAGCGGAGGAGCGTCCGCAGATACCATACGGAGTCCTTCACCTCCGATGTCCTAAGAAGGACTCTAGAGGCGGCAAGGTGGGCTCCATCGGCGCACAACGCACAGCCTTGGCGGTTCGTCGTGCTCCGTGAAAACCATATCAAAAGGAGACTGGCGGAGGCTATGGCTAAGGCATGGGATAGAGACCTGCAGGATGATGGAGTCTCCAGTGGAGTGCGGGAGAGCCTCATAACGGTCTCACTTGAGCGTTTCACCTCAGCCCCCACAGTCATCATCGCATGTTTGGCCATGGAGGATATGGATTGTTATCCGGATGATAGGAGGAGAGAGGTTGAGCACACGATGGCCATCCAGAGCGTGGCAGCCGCTATTCAGAACATTCTCCTGGCGGCTAATATGGAGAATTTAGGGGCTTGCTGGTTCTGTACACCCCTCTTTTGCCCGGATGCAGTAAGGGAGGTCCTGAGGATCCCCGTTGAAGTCGAGCCCCAGGCTCTTATCACCATGGGGAGACCCGCCGAGAGACCAGAGCCTCCCCAGAGAAAGGCCTTAGAAGGCATCATACATTATGAACGATGGTGATGGACAATGGAGCGACCGGAGCTTGAGAGGAAGAGACCGAGGACTGTGGAGAAGGTGACCTGCCTCGCCGGAGGAGTCGGCGCAGCCAGATTCCTCCAGGGCCTTGTGAGGATAGTACCCGAAGAGAAAGTGACAGTAATCGTGAACACAGGCGACGACATCGAACTCTACGGCCTCCACATCTCCCCGGACATAGATATCGTCACCTACACGCTGGCCGAAGTAGTGGACGAGGAGAAGGGGTGGGGAAGAAAGGGCGACACCTTCCGCTGCCTAGAGATGCTCCGAAGATACGGCCACGAGACATGGTTCAACCTAGGCGACATGGATCTAGCCACCCACATAGACAGGACATACCTACTCGTAAAGGGTCTAACTCTCTCCCAGGTCACCGAGAGGCACCGCTCCGCGCTGGCTTTAAAGGCCAGTATCCTACCTATGTCCGACGACAGGTTCGAAACCCGTATAGCGACCGAAAAGGGTGAGATGCACTTCCAGGAGTACCTAGTGAAGAGAGGCGCAACAGACCCCGTAACCGGCGTCTCCTTCAAGGGAGCTGAGGACGCCCGACCGGCACCGGGCGTCATAGAATCGATCATGGACGCCCGATCAATCATAGTATGCCCAAGCAACCCCATTGTGAGCATCGGAACCATCCTAGCGGTTAAGGGAGTCCGAGACGCCCTAAGAAAGACTGAAGCAAAGGTTGCCGCTATAAGTCCTATCGTCGGAGGTGCTCCAATTAAGGGGCCAGCGGACAAGCTTATGAGGGGCCTCGGCATAGAGGTCTCAGCCTACGGTGTGGCCGAGTTGTACAAGGATTTCCTTGACATCATGATAATCGATACGGTGGATGAGGCTGAACGTACCCGGATAGAAGCCCTGAACCTCGATGTGGTCGTGACCAACACGGTTATGAAATTCTGGGAGGAAAAGATTCGCCTGGCGGAGACTGTGCTAGATGTCCTCCTGAGAGAGATGTAGAGGAGTCAGCGGGTTTGGTTGGAGATCGCCATGATAGGGTTTTCGCAGCGATTCCCGTGAAAGCAGCAGCGAAGTCGAAGACAAGGCTCTCCGACCTCTTCAAACCCTGGGAGAGGGCTTGCCTGACGCATGCGATGCTCAGAGACGTTCTCGGAACCGTCTTCGACTCCCAGATTTTCATGAATGTCGTCGTGATAAGCTCGGACCCCGAAATTCAAATTCTGGCTGGTGAGTTCGGTGCATACACCCTACATGATTATGGAGGCGGTTTGAACAGAGCCGTCGAGCAGGTTACGAGATGGTGTATACGGAACGGCGCTGATTCGACCCTCATACTGCCTTCCGACATCCCTCTCCTTACCGTCGAGGATATAACCGGGCTCGTCGAACTCGGCTCAGAGTGGCGTAGAGTAGTCGCATCGCCTTCCAATGACGGCGGGACCAATGCCCTCCTCCGGACACCGCCGGACGTTATACCGTCATTCTTCGGATCAGAGAGTTTCGAGGCGCATCTCTCAGCTGCAAAGGCGGCAGGGGTCAAAGCAGAAGTCTACCGCTCTCCGAGCATTGCTCTGGATATAGACTCAGCTGAAGATATTGAGCACCTCATCTGGGAGCCAAGAGAGACGCTGACCAAGAGACTCATAGAGAAATTGAATATACGTGCCGGATTGAAGGGTGTAGAGAATTCAGCCCATTAACTTAAGGAGAGTTGAAGAACGAAATTGATCTAGCGCGCGCATCACGGTCCTCCTTGGTATCTTCCTCGACGAGGCTGTGAAGAAGCGTTTCCCAATGCCTAAGTCCTGACCAGTTGCTGGTTTCACGCGAACAAGCGTCATTGCAACTTAATATACAGAAAAACACCTTCTCATACACACATGAATGTCCAGATTCTCCCAGTCCAAGGGTTACCAATCATAAAAAAAGGGGACGATTTAGCCCTTTTAATTCATGACTCGATGACAAAATCTGGAATCCCTCTAATTAGTGGGGACGTATTAGTTCTATCACACGTAATAGTGTCGAAAGCAGAGGGAAATCTAGTCGATCTTAAGAATATCGAGCCCTCAACACCTGCTTCAAACTTCGCTACCTATACCGGGAAGGATCCGAGACTCGTCGAGGTGATCCTGCGCGAGGCTAGGGCTGTAAGGCGAATGGCGCCCGGCGTGCTTGTGACGGAGACGAGGCAGGGCTTTGTCTGCGCCAATTCAGGTGTCGACAAATCGAATGTATCAGGAGATGAAGTCATCGCCCCACTACCAAAGGACCCTGATTGGTCCGCAAAAACCGTTAGGGATCGAATTATGGAGTTGAGTGGAAAAGATGTTGCGGTCATAGTCTGTGACACCCATGGACGTGCCCACAGGGATGGCGAAGTCAATGTCGCGGTAGGCTCATCAGGTTTAATGGTTATCAGGGATAGGAGGGGAGAAAAAGATCTCTTCGGATACGAGCTGCATGTGAAGAGGACCGCTGTCGCTGATGAGCTCGCGGCAGCCGCGGAACTTGTAATCGGGCAGGCGGATGAGGGGATTCCTGCTGCCGTGATCAGAGGCTACAAATACGAGAAGTCAGATGAATCCAAAGCCATAGAGCTGGTTAGACCTAGAAACCTAGATCTTTTCATCTAGAATCTTAGGATCGCATTCGACTTAAGGATGAGTACGCGCACATAGCCTCTACTCTTTCCGCGATCTTCTAGGAACCCGCTCATAAAAAACCAACTCTGATAACGGTCGCCTCACCTTCTTCTCTGGCCAAGAATCTGGGACCCCAATAGGGATAAGGCAGTTGATCGAGTACCTTTTTGGAATCTTGAAAAAATTTCGAATCGTATCAGCGGACACCGACCCCGTGATCATCACCGACCCATAGCCTAGGGCTCGGGAAGCGAGCATAATATTCTCCGCCGCCAACGCTCCATCCTGCTCAGCGTAGCCTCTGTATTTGACAGCGGTGTCGACAAGCACGACCACATGGAGCGGTGCCCCGAGCAGCCTATCGTAATGGACCTTCATACCCTCGTCGGTATCTGCCTCATAGCCGTTGTCGAGTAGCCACTTCTTTCTGCTCCGCCAAGCAGTATCCCTGAACTCGTCGAGTTTATTTTTCTCCTGTACGACTAGGAACCGCCAGGGTTGCTGGTTACCAGCGTTCGGCGCTTGCCTTGCAGCCTCAAGTATCCGTTCGAGGTGGTGCGGTGGAACTGGGTCAGGTTTGTAGCTCCTGACGGATACACGCTTCTGAACAACCTCGAAGAAAGGCATCTCATTTATCCACTCCGATTTTCCAGACATCTAGTATCGGTTCAATAGAAAATTATACTCTACAAAACACTTGCGTTCATATATTGAATGATAAGAACGAGCGGTGATATATTCCCCTAGAGCTCTGTTGATAGACTCAAATACTGTTCTCTTCGACTCTCAATTCCTATGTTTTCAAACAACCCTTGCTATCTGCGCAAGCTAACAGGATGGATTCAGTAGATACTGTGACCCCAATAATTTTTTGTCACATCAAAAAGATCTGTCATCTTACTCCTCCCCACTGCTCCCTCTATTTCGCTCCTTGCATAATCTAATATCCAATCCTCATCGACAGACAACACCTCTCTATTCTCCATCAATACTTTCCCATCGACGATCACGGTATCAACATCGTTGCCATTAGCATAGTATACGACTCTGTCAACGGGCATATTCGGCGGATAAAGGTGAGGTTTTCTCAAATCTAGTAAAATTACATCTGCCTTCTTGCCCGCCTCGAGGGACCCCAACTCATCCTCAACGCCGAACGCCTTAGCTGAATCAATCGTAGCCATCTCCAATACCTTACCAGGGGGCAAAACACGCTCATTCCGGTAATGTCTCCTATGATACCTCGTCGCCTGAAACATGTGCCTAAACATGTCAGCACTCCGGTCAGGAGCGGATGCATCCGACCCGAGGGAGACTGTGACGCCAGCATCAATCAATTCCGGAACAGGGCACCTACCCATAATCGAGGCAATAGCACTTGGGTTATGAGCGATCTTCAGTCCAAGTCTCGAACAAATACCGATCTCTTCCTCCGTGAGTTCCGTGGAGTGGCTAAGAATGGAACGCGAATTCAACAAATCCAACTGCTCATGACAGAAGCGCACAGTTCCCTTAGTGTGACCATCCATTGTGAGGAGCAGCTCTTTTTCATTTGCGAGGCTCTTAACCGAGTCTGCCATCTCCTTCAAATTAGATAGCTCCACCCCAGAGATATTCAAATTCTCGGGGGTTGGTGTCGGAAACATCATCGAGACACTTGCTAAGCCACCCAATCCGTGGCAAGTCTCAACGATTTCTCGACAGTTACGGATCATATCCTCAAAAGAAACCATGTAATCTCTTCTAACTGAACCACTCCACCTGGAGTACTTCCTGGGAAATGGCGGCCTCCGAGGTCCTATAGCGATGCAGCTTCTGACCCCGATCTTCACCGAGCTCTGGGTATGCTTCTTCGCAAAAACGGGGTCGTCAACCCTCATCACGCTGTCCCCACCGCCCAGGAACGTCATCCCTGAGGTCACACCAAACCTGAGCCTCTCAAGATTGAATAGATAAGCGTCAGCTTCCCAGAACTCCTCTGTAGATGCCTGGGAGTAGATCAGCTCACATGCCTTATACCAGGTACTATTATGCTGTCCCAAGCTTTTCAGCAGACTATGTCCAGCGTGGGCGTGGGCATCCATTAACCCAGGTAATACGATGTGATCCTTAGCATCTATTATGCGGTCATAGTTATATTTTGTTTCAAGCAACTTAGTTTCATCAATTTCTAATAGTCTATCATTCTCGATAGCTACTGCTCCATCTTGGATGATTCTTCTCTCCGGATCCATCGTAATTATTATCCCATTTTTTATCAAGATGTCTGCCATTTCGCTCAACAATAGGCACATGGGTAACTTTTATAAAAATAACTTACCTCTCATAGAAACCAATTTTTTCAACACGGGGCTCTAATGAGGTTGAGTCTTCAACTGGTCAAGCGGCGGCTTCAAGTCAGATGGTAAGGGACTCCTATACTCGCGACCTTTCATCTGTCGTGTCCACTCGTCTCTCGCTCTCCGGAGCAGCTTCTCATCCAAGAGCAAGTCGATTACAGTGCCTGCCATTACCTTGGACGCGAATATCGTGCTCTTCTGGCCTATGCTGGTGCCGTTCGCAGCTGTGTTCTGCCAGCTATGACCCGGAGCACCCACGATTGTGTACACGGTCCTAAACTGAACCGTTGGGGTATTCCAGGCCACGTCTGCAACATCACTGCTGCCTCCACCCTTGGTTCCCTCCCCGATGGGATCGTATATCCTGGTGTTTAGGTTCACATCCATGAGGTCCGTGGCGTCTGGTAAGCTGCTGCTCATTAAACCTACCTTCTTTTTCTCCCGTGGAATACTTTTAGCCATTTCAGCGGCGAACGCCACCTCCTCATCGGTGTAGGTAGGGGCACCCACGAGTCGCATATTAGCTATAGCTGCCTCGCCTAGGACGCGGTTCTCCATGCCGTTGTGAACTCCGCTAAGGAATGTCACTTTATGGGTGGTTCCTACCATCTTATCAGCCCCATCCGCAATATCCTGAATCTTCTTGTAGTATATGTCCACAAGCTCACGCTCTGGTGCTCTAACATAATACCAGCTACGAGCATAGGGTGGCACTACGTTAGGCTCGTGGCCACCATCCTCCACGACGTAGTGTATTCGGGTCTCTTGGACCACGTGCTCCCTCATGTAATTCACACCTATGTTCATGAGCTCAACGCTGTCCATGGCACTCACCCCCTGCTCTGGACTACCCGCTGCGTGGCTGGCTACACCATAGAACTCGAACTTGACGCTGTTCATGGCGTTACCACTACGTAGGCTTACACCGTTGAAGCTGCTTGGGTGATGGCCGATACATGCATCTACACCGTCGAAGATCCCATCGCGAACCATGAAAACCTTGCCTACCAATGTCTCCTCTGCAGGGCATCCAAACACCTTCACTGTACCCTTAGCTAGCCCCTTGTCTATGGCGGCTTTGGTAGCCAGAGCACCGCCTAAAGCTGTGACAGCGTAACCATTGTGGCCACAACCGTGGCCTGCTCCTGCCTCCACTAGAGGCAGCGGATAAGGTGCTGCTTTATTACTGAGACCTGGCAGGGCGTCTAGTTCACCCATGATACCGATTACGGGTTTTCCAACTCCATATGTCGCTACAAAAGCGCTTGGCATCCCGGCAACGCCTCGTACAACATTGAATCCCCTTTCACTGAGGATTTTTGTGAGGAGGTCAGCCGTTTTGTTCTCTTGGAGACCCACCTCGGCTAGTTCCCATATATGCATATGAGCGTCCACCAGCATGTGTTCATGCTGGTCCACCCAGTCCCAGGCAACGTGCTTAGGCTCTGACAAAATATCACCGGATACTCGATGAGGAAAGTTGTATTAATCAGTAGCGCGTGCACTCATTTGAGATAAAACTCTGGTTGGATAACTCTCTGTGCTAGAGTAAAGGTGCAGTCACGACTATTACCCTGACCTCGTCGCAGCTGTCCTCGCAGCGGTCGGTAATAGTCTCGAGGGAATCCATGAAGTCAGCGAGAAGAATAGCTTGCCCGATCTGTACAATCTCTGTCTTGAGGTTCGCAATGGACCTCCGTGACTTCTGATATAATCCATCCATTTGCTCCTCAAGCCTTTCCACCTCGTCTGCGGCTTTAAGTGCGTCCTGAAATTCTCTATTCGTCAGCTTTTCTATGCAGTCATCGAGCTTGATCACGCAGTTTTTAATTACTTTGCTTATCTCAACTGTGAGCTCCTTTACATCCTCTGGCATATCCTTGAGGTCGAACTCGACGAGGATACGACCCGTCTCGTTTATCCAGTCAATTACGTCATCGGTTTGCCGGGCTAGACGCATCAAGTCCTCCCGCTCGGATGCTGGGAGGTCGCCCTTTGCTAGCTCCCCAATGATCTTTCTTTTGAGGAGATCCGCTTCTTTCTCTTTAAGACTAAGGATCTCAAAGCTCCTGACTAGATCCTCCCTCTTGCCTGCAAGGGCGAAGTTGATGCAGCGGTCAAGCTGCTCGATAGCCATTACTGTAGCCTTAGAGTGTTCAAGTACCATGCTTATTGCAAGGACTTTCCGGCGAGTCTTTAACCAACTCTCGAGAGGTTTCACGACATCATCTCCGCTTATTCAAGCGATAGAGCATTCTCTAAACCTTCTTCTGGGAACCTGTATAGTAAAAGGCTTCCCTCTGGGAGAGTCACATACGCCTTATCTCCAGCGACGAGACCTGACTCTCCTCCGGTGATCGGTGTCTTAACCAGCAGAATTACACCGTTTTCGACCCTAACTTCATATCTCATAGAGTCTCCTACGAAGATCGCTGTCACGATTTCGCAAGCCCAAGTATTCACGATTCCGGGCTCAGAAGTTAGATCGATAAACTCGGGACGGATCGCCAACACACATATTTCGCCTTTCTTCGGGTAGAATTCACCCTTAATTCCTGCGTTAAGCTTTAAGCCACCCACGTCGAACTTGATATTACTTCCATCAGACTCAATTAATTCACCAGTCATGAAGTTGGCTTCACCAAGGAACTTGGCTGTGAATATCTCCTTCGGTCTCAAATAGAGCTGCATCGGGGGACCGACCTCGACTATTCTGCCCGCTTTCATGACTACTACCCTATCAGAGATGGAGAGTGCTTCCTCCTGGTCGTGAGTGACGTGGATCGCCGTCAGTCCTAGGTCCTTTACTAGCTTTCTCAACTCGTAACGGAGGACGGTCCTAACCTTCAGGTCAAGGGCTCCAAGCGGCTCATCGAGAAGAAGAAGAGTTGAACCAGATGTGAGAGCACGAGAGATAGCAGTCTTTTGCTTGGCGCCTCCACTGAGCTCTTTCGGATAAAGCGTGACATAATTCTCAAGAACCATCATGTGTAGCATCTCCTCGACAGGCCCTCTGCGGTCAGACGCCGAGACTCCCCTAACCATTAGACCGTAGGAGATATTGTCATAGATGTTCATATGGGGAAAGAGCGCTATCTCTTGGAAGACGTAGCCGACACCTCTATCCTCGATGGGGAGCGAAGTAACCTGATTTCCATCTATTAAAATATCGCCTGCATCTGGCTTAACGACACCGGCTATCGACTTGATGAGGGTCGTCTTCCCGCAGCCACTAGGGCCAACTATGGAGAGATACTCACCATCTTTGATAGTGAGGTTGACACCATTGAGGGCAGTTACCTTACCGTACTCCTTCCTCAGCATCTCTGCTCTTATCTCAGGCACCTAACTCGCCTCCAGCTCCATCTGCAAGCCGAGGGTGGGATATTCGTAGACATGCGTGTTTGATGGGTCGAAGCTGACGCTAACCCAGTCTCCTTGGTTGATCTCTGCCTGTGACCCTTTAATTGATACACGTGCTGCGATTTCGTCACCATTCGTGATCTTTACGACATAACGAATAGAGCTGCCCAGGAAGTGGACCGCCTTAATTTCTCCAGATAACCTGTTAATCTCATCTCCCTTGGGCACGGATGTGATCGATGTATTCTCCTCTCTAATGTTGACGATTACCGCCTCCTCGGTTTCGAAGCTGGAGTCCTTTACCCTGACTGTTAAGCCCTCCCTAAGTCTCAATGTGCTGCCCTCCTTTGATCTGCTCTCAACTACGGCCTCAAGGAAGGTCGAGTTGCCAACAAAGTTGGCAACAAATATCTTCTCGGGGCGGTTGTAGACGTGGTATGGTGTACCAAACTGCTGTAGCTTGCCCTTCCGGAGTACGAGTATTCTATCTCCTATGGTCATCGCTTCCTCCTGGTCGTGGGTAACGTGGATTACGGTGAAGCCTGACTCCTTTGCGAGCTTCCTTAGTTCGGTCCTGAGTTCAAGGCGGAGCCTTATGTCGAGAGCCCCAAGGGGCTCATCGAGTAGGAGAAGCTTTGCTCCTGAAGCAAGTCCCCTCGCGAGGGCTACGCGTTGCTGCATCCCACCGCTGAGTTCGTTAGGGAAAGCATCGGCCCTCTCATCCAACCTTACGAGTCTAAGCACCCTCATCGCGGTCTCCTCAGCTGTAGCTGTTTTGGTCTCCTTGGCCAATGGGCCGAACATAACGTTCTCGAGAACGGTCATATGTGGGAAGAGGGCGTAGGTCTGAGGAACGTAGACAGCGTTCCTCTCCTCCGCAGATACACCATTGACCCTCTCGCCATCTAGATAGATATCACCTTCTTCGATCCGCAGTATACCCGCTATCGAACGCAGGAGGGTGGTTTTACCACTCCCAGTTGAACCAAGAACACATAGATACTCCCGATCCTTAACCTCGAAGGTCACATCGTCTAGAGCCTTTAGAACTCCGAAACGTTTGGTCACATTAAGTAAACGAATGGAAGGCATCTCATTTCTTCCCCCTATAAACTACGAGTCTTAACGCGAGCAGAGACACAAAGGAAGTGAGGACGAGAAACGCGATCCCTAATGCGATATCCGAGTCGGTGACGGGGACCTGGTGTTTCACCCATGAGACGAGGAGGACTGGGGCAGTCTTAAGAGTCTGCGAGACCGCTGTGGCGGCACCTGTCTCATCTACGCTCCTTGTGAAGACAAGTATGGCTCCCGAGAGGAAACTATACTTTGTGAGTGGGAGGATTATCTTCCTGAAGACGTGTAGAGGTTTACTCCCAAGGGTCCTTGCGGTCTCCTCCATTTCCTCAGGTATCCCCTCAATCGCAGCTGCCATAGCCTGAACGAAGTAAGTGTAGGTTATAGTCATATGAGCAAAGACGAGTATCCAAAACTCTGGGAGGAAATATAAGGAGCGCCAGAAGAAACCAAGGGAGACACCCAGGGCGACGCTTGGTACAACGATGGGAACATTCACTACCACATCAAGAAGGGTGGTGGCGATCTTCCCCAACCTCTTTCTTGCGATTAGTATAGCGATAGGTAGCCCCATTACAATGTTAATGAGGGTAACGAGAACGCCAATTACGTAAGAAAGTGTCATCGCTTGCCAGAAACTCGACCATTCTCCAACACCTGACATAGCCTTTTGAAGCGTCCCGTCAGTCAACGCGCTAAAGGCGGGGAAAGTTATGAAGATCGATGGAATCAAAACGAATAGGCCAAAGACTAGAAGTGTGGCACCATTTCTGACGTTGACACTCCGATTTGAGCTAAGCGCCGCCTCCGATCTGGGGTAAACGCGGTTGAAAGGTATCTTAACCCTATTCCCGAGAAGACGAATAAGCGCGAAGACCGCCACCGAGGAGAGGATCAATGTGAAACTGACGAGGACCATCGGCCCCTCTAGACCGGCATCCTTTGCATTCTTAATGAATACAGGTCCGTTCTCGAAGAGCCCCGCGACTATCACCGTAGCACCGGTTTCGGAGAGTGACCGGGCGAAAGCGAGGAGAAAAGCGGCTACGAGTCCCGGTCTAAGGATTGGGAGAGTGACAGTTCTCGCTATTGTGAAGGCACGAGCTCCAAGGGTCTTCGCAGCCGTCTCGTAGATGTTGTTGTGAGTCATGAGCTCACCAACCATGACCCTGACTATGATTGGGAAAGAAAAAGCGAAGTGTAATAGGAGTACAAGCAAGAGACCGGGTGAGACAATGACTCCGAGGATACTGACTGGACCCGTCTTTCCCCAGAATAGCAGCGTGGAGAAACCGAGGGCAACGGTGGGAATGACGAAGGGAATGTCAGCGAGGACATCGATTATGTTAATCCAGCGCGAGTGTCCCCCAGCAATAATCCATGCAAGTGGTAGACCCGCGATGAGGTCAAGCGTTGCGACTGAGAGCGCGATTGTGAACGACCAAAATATCGCAGCCTCGGAGCGACTGATTAGTTCTGGACTTGAAAAGACCTGCTCGGCCAATCCAAGCTTGAATGTTATACCGATAACGGGGGGGAGGAAGATGAATAAGACAAGGAAGAAAACAGCGAGAACATAGACCGCTTTATTGATAATCGGGCGCGAGGAGAGTTTATCGAGAGTCGCAATTACCGACTCGAGCAACCTATTTCCCATTCTCTCTCCCCTGTCTCAATAGTTTGAGCCACCGATTTTATTTATTGAACGTAGAGGTCCAGTTTATAATTTCCTTTCGTAGAATATATAACCTATAATTTACTATATAGTTTATAGGGATTTTTTGTTTGGGGTTTTCCAAATGTGCTTAAACCTAGAGACGGACCCGATGTCCCGTGACTAATCTAAGCTAGATTAGTTCGCGCACACAACAGGATTTGTACTTTTCACGAAATCTATGAGATTCATTATAAAAATAAAAAACGTATAAAACACTGAAAAAAGGCTACCTGGTGGTGAAATATTATATTATCGATTATAATGCAGAACCAACCTGGTTCCTCTATTTCCTAATAGCGCATACAAGTAAGAAGGCAATAATTCAATAAATCCTTTTTAATACACCATTTCGCAGTTAAACCCAGATTTTTAGTGGAGAAGTTGATAAATATTATTCACGTCGATTATTTTCGGAAGTTTTGATATGGCCAAATGCCCGAGTTGCGGAGCCGATGAAGCCGGCTCCGTTAAGTCGTGGTCCATGATCGGTAAGCCGAGCAAATCAGGCGAGATGCTCAAGCTGACGATAGGCCTATATGAGTGCTGTAAATGTGGCAAGAGTTTTCGATGTGTGGAAGGCAAAGAAAAGATAACGATGAAAGGGGTTCTGGATAAAAGTAATTCACTGGAAGAGAAACTTATGGAGGCAACTAAGAAGAGAGCTGAGCTCGAGGAGCAAGTACAGGCCTTAGAAAATGAGAAGGCCTGCTTATGTGCTGAGATAGAGGCGCTGAAGGTAATCCCCGTATTGGAGGAGAAGGCGTCCTCGCTTGAATCCACTGTATCAAGGCTTCGCGATGAGAAGGAGGCCTTGCTGAAAAAAGTAAAGGAGCTTGTGGCTGAAAGGACACCGGCTCTTAAAGAAAAGCCGCTTGAAGCATATATCACTGAACCAACACCCGAGGCTCAATCCGTAGGATTGGAGACACCTACTACGGAACCTGAAAAGGTGGCTATAGCAGCTGAATCTGTTTCCGCGGTAACTGAAGAGGTTACGGTTACTGAGGTATCATGTGAAGCAGCCCCAGCTGAGGCACTAGTCGTGGAAGAGAAACCTGCTGAGAATCTCCAAACGGGGCTCGTTGTTACAGAGGCAATACCAGTTGAGGGGATTGGGTCAGAGCCCACTTCCGTCAAGGAAGCCTCGGTAGAGATAACCGCGCCAGAGCCGGAGCCAGTATTTGTCGATGAAACAGCTGTGGTGGAGTCTGAGCCAGCTGAGCCTGCCAAGGTCGAATCTCCCCCCGAGGTACCAGTGATTGAGGAGAAGCCTGCAGAGACTCCACAGACAGAGGTTTTTAAGGATACAGTCGTCACATCCGAGACATTGATTATCGAGAAGCCTGTTGATGCTCCTACGAGCGAGAGTACATTAATTGAGGAGAAAACGGCTGAGACGCAGCATCCAGTAACAGCTCTTGAGGAGGTTACCTCCGTTGAAGCGACTCTTCCAGACGTGAAACTAGATGAAGTAAAAGTGACTGAGTCACCCCCCGGTGAGACATCAACCATAGAAGCCCCTCCAAGCGAGGCGAAAGCCGAAGTGTCAGCAGTCGTAGAGATTCCTGAAGCTCCCGAAATTGTGGTCGTTCCAAGTGAAACACCTCCAACCCCTGAGAAGGTTGTAAAGTGGTTGATGGACACTCCAGCCACCGTCGTCGCCTCAACTGAGCTGCCTACCGAGAACGTTGCATCATCTACATACCCGGTAATTGAAGAGAAGATAGTTGAAACCGTCGTCGCTGATGTAATCCCGGTAGTTGAGCCCGAGCAGGTAGAGAAGCTGGCTGAAATAATCCAGCCTTCGGTAATAGCATCTGTTCAGGAGCAACCTATTGATGTCCCTGTAGCCGAAGTCACACCAGTCTTGGTTGTTCAGCCTGAGACGCAGTCTCCTGAAGTCAAAATTGAGGTCCCCACACAGGTCGAAAATCTCAAGGATAAGACTGATATCGATGATAAACCAGCATAGGTCTCGAATCATGTGCTAGTCATTTTATGAATTCTCTTAAAGGTAGCATCGAGCGCGTGCGCCGTCGTTTCTCGCCACGGATTCATCGAAGAGATATGAGAGAGTATCCTCCCACGCATCAAACCGGAGGCGTATAAGAAGGCTGAGATCATCAAACATCGCCTAGGCGATGTATTTAGATCATTTTTTAAAAAACAATCAAGCTAAATAATTCAAGTAGTTAAGTTTCAACTCTTTTATATATCCTACTCAAGATGAGGATTTTCATGACGAGTGTGGTGCTAAATTTAAAAAAAGGGTGCTTAAAGCGCGCGATGTACTCGAGCAGCTTAGTGGACTTTTTTTTCGTTTAACCTGCAACTTTTCGTGTGCGGGAGGGTTTTTTTAGACCACTAATATTGCCAAACTTTTAATTCCCGTGTTGCGAATCTCGGGATTATTCTCGGGTGAGGCAATGTCGGCCATTAGGAGTTCGGTAGCGGAAATATGGAGTTTCTTTAAGAGTCTGCCCCCCAATCTTAAGGTGATAATCGCACGTTTTGGTTTAGCAAACTTCGTTAATAACGTCAACACTTATGGAAGCATCTACTTAGTTGCACTGGGTGCTTCAGGTACCCAGATTGGATTATTGAACTCAGTAAGTTTAGGGCTCAGCAGCCTATTCGCTTTTTCTACGGGTTGGATTAGTGATAGGCGGAGTCGTAAGAGAATTTTTTTATTCGGGGCATCTCTCGGGGCTCTCGTGCCAATTATCTATGCTTCCGCACCTAGTTGGCTTTGGATTTTACCCGCCTTTATTTTAGCGGGGGTTGCTGATGGGATTATCGGGCCTGCTTTTACGACAATCTACGCTAATACTGTCGAGGATGATCATAGGGGGACCATATATGGGTTAGTGAATGTTTTTGCTGTGGTTCCCACGCTTTTCGCAGGTTTATTGGGCGGATTGATTGTAAGCTATTTTGGAGGTTTGACGGCTTCAGGGATTAGGCCAGTGTATGTACTTCAGGCGGTTATTTTAATTGTTATTGTGTTACTCGTTTGGCGTTATCTTAAACCTGAGGTTAGATCGGTTGATGGGGGACGTCTTACATTACGTGACATGTTTGAAGATTATCGAGAGGTCTTGGGTATTAAGGGTGCTCGGAACTGGGCGTTTATGAAGAGTCTCGGCTCATTTAGTATAGGTATGGCTGGGCCTTTCTGGATGCTTTATGCGGATTTATTCAAAGGTGCCTCGGCTATGACTTTGGCTTATATGGTGGTCGCAAGAGGGGCTACTAATGTTCTGTTATCTCCGCTGTCTGGGAGGTTAACTGATGCTGTGGGGAGAAAAAAGATGATCGTTGGAGGGAGGTTTCTTATGTATGCCGCCACAGCGGTCTTTCTACTCAGCTCCTCAGATTGGGTGCTAGTGCTAGCGTGGATTCTGATGGGGGCTAACGACTCTACAGGAATCGCATGGCAAGCAGAGGAAGTGGAGTTGGTGAAACGAAGTCAGAGGGCTAGAATGACGGCTCTAAGCATGGGGAGCTTCAACATTCTAGCGGTGCCTGCGAGTATAATGGGTGGTTACTTGTGGGATTACGTCAATCCAATGGCACCCTTTATTG
>CAZIAF010000013.1:0-20480 GCA_964537625.1 uncultured Candidatus Bathyarchaeia archaeon | reverse complement strand
CTCTCCACAAGTAGGACCTTGAAGATTGAGTCTGGTCCCCATCCCCACCTGCGATACTTTTCTGGGGTAGCCTCGAAGATGTCCTCAAGATTCTCGTATTCTGCGAGCTGTTTGATGAGATCAATGATTACGGGGATATCGCTCTCATTTGCTTCCCTAATTGTAAGTTCTATGATTTGCTTCACATGCAGTATATCCTTGGCGGGAAACAAAATACTTGTCCACACAGATTAGTAATAGAGTAAAGTGATGTGGTATCCAACAATAGTAGCGTCAGCTCGATGTTTACATATGAATTAAGAAAAATACTCCAGAGTAGGTTTTAAAAATAAATGCGCATGCACTCGAATTTCTCTTAGTGGGTTGTAGGCTCACCCATTTTCTCTTCAGAGTCAATATCTATCTCATTATCAGTATGAGTAACAGCATATCTCTGCAGCCAGACCAAAGGCACACGCAATTCCCCCATTCGTCGAGCAAAGTAGTTACAATTCGTATAGTTAGGTGTTTTACAAACCTGACCGAAAAACCCCTTAATGACCTCTACGTCGCAGCTTAATATGAACGGGCACTCCTTTTTTTCAAACTTTTCCTGGAAAGCTTCAGAGAGAGTAGGCAAACTTCGGATCCCTAGAAGACAACAGATTCAAGTAGTTTTTAAATTTTGTAGAACTATCTTACTGTCGCGTAGAACTGAACAGAAAAATAATCTACCAAAGTGTTTATCCTAGCAAATGACTTTTTTAGCGAAAGTAATTTTTTTTCCTCAAATTCGGGTTCTAAATGTTTTCAACAACCCATTTTTAAAATGAATTCTTTTTTCCTTTTTAGAAATAAAGCTATGTTCTTTCTCCAGAAACGGAAAAAGATCCTCGGAAACGCCAGAGCAGCCCTATATCTAAACAATGTTCCTTAATGAAATAGCCGAACAACGAAGGAACGATGAAAAAATGAACGGAAAAACAACAATAATCGCTTGGACGATAGTCGCAGCAGCAATGATACTTGGCATCTATATGCTAAGTGGCTTGATGATGTTCGTGAAAAATTTTGGCATCTAAGGAGACGAAAGATAAAATGAACGCTGATCAAGTTTGCAAGACCGTGGGCCTATTATCCGTTCTCACCGTCCTTGGGTTTGTAGCTATCGTAGGTTTGATGTGTTTAGGTTAGAGGTGTATGTGATGAGAAGAAATAGTTTTGATGTTACCGTCGATATCCTTGAAACCGCCCGGACGGGCGCAAAGAAAACCAGAATCGTGTATGGTTCAAATCTGAACTTCGATATCGTAAAAGGTTACCTTAAGAACCTTATCGATAATGGTTTACTCGCCTTCGATGAGAGGGGGAGATATGTTACGACTAGGAAGGGTGTCAAGTTCGTAGAGGACTATAGGACACTCGTAAAGTCCTTCGATTAGAATATGCTTCAATATTTCTGGATTAAAGGGGGAGGAGCCTTTAATTCAATTAGTTCCTTGCTTTTATTGAAGTATCTAAGGACCTGAGCTCCTTTCTCCGTTATCCTGTAGAGCTTCTTTGACCTTTTATCAGCGTCATCATCTTTAATTTCGATTAGGCCTTGAGTCGAGAGAGCCTTTAGGGTTTCGCAGAGAGGATTCCATGAGATATTTGTACGGTACATTATTCGTGTAGGTAAAACACACCCATTTTGTATTTCTGTTAGAATTTCCATGTTTATCTCGAATTTAGATCTTCGATTGGACACGCCACGTTTTAGTTTATTGGTTAATAAAAGCAATATGGATTAGTAGTATAATGATAAAATATGGTGTTCCTTCAACGAAATTCATATTACCCAAATAATTGAGGTGCGTGTATGTGCAATTATTGATTAAAGAACTTGGTAAAGACTCAATTTACACGCCTCAGTTTATTAGGTAAGTTCTATCTATTATTATCTATGAAATCAACAAAACTCACATTTATTGTACTTGGAGTCATCGCAGGCATTGTGCTGGGATTTGGAGGAGCATCACTAATCTATAATCCACAGCTAAACTCGCTTACACAAGAACTAAAACAGAAAACAGTTCTATATGATTCTCTATACAGCGACTACACGACTCTGTCTAACCAATATACCGCTCTCTCCACAGCCTCAAGTGATCTGAGTAGCGCATTTGATTTACTTAAAGTCCAAATAGATGGTGATACTGCCCTAATAAACAAATTAAATGCGGACTACAAGGTTCTTCTCAATAACTATAAGATTCTTTATGAAGCCGTCAAGCTTGTCAACGGTCCTGCTTCTAAATTCACCTCATTTTCTGATCTGAAAGTGAATGTAACCTCAATAAAATCAATCTATAATTACACTGAATCAATCGAAGGTGTAATTCAGATCTACCACAAGACAGGTTCACCCTTTAAAGGGACAGTCGAATTAAGCGTCAAGGCATCTGGAAGAAACGCTACATACGGCGGATTATACAACATCAATGGAAAAACCTCATTCTCAATAACAAAACCCATCTTCCTATGGGGGCCTGGAACCTATATGTTACAAGTAAAATACATTAAAGACACTAATGGATTCATTATTGCCGGACCCGACGAGACCGGTGCATTAACTCTTCTATTAACAGCAAAATAACTGATAACTATAAATTCGATGCGCGTTTATTCAAGGATTTTTTAATGGTTTTAGCTCAAGGGGTACATTTTTTCCTTTAAAGATAATAAATAGGTAGGGTATTGAATAAATAGGTGAGTTGAAAATGGAAAGTAAATCATTGATCATCGCGATCATAGGTGCGTCTCTGGTAAGTACCCTTTTAACATCCGGTATTATCCTTGGAGTCCCTCAAGTAAGAGAAACTCTTCGCGGTTCAACGGGGCCAATTGGCGTAACCGGGGCTCAAGGCTTAGTGGGACCTCAGGGACCTAAAGGAGCCACCGGTGACCAAGGAGCAAAGGGTGCCACTGGCCCAGCCGGTCCAACAGGAGCCCAAGGACCACAAGGTGTACCTGGACTAGCCGGTCCTTCCAAGATTCCCTTTGCGTCTGCAACCTCTCGTGTAGTTGAAACCATAGATGCGACAGGTGCCTACCGTGATATACCTGACATGGATGTGGATATTACGGTTGATAGGTCGTCTAACCTTGTAGTTCATGTAACCCTTCTATTCGACGGGGATTATACAGACACAATTACCCAAGGATATGATGAGTTACTTGTCAGGGCGTTGGTTGATAGTACCGCTATGAGACCCACCTACATCAGCGCATATGATGTTGCTTTAAACCCAGATCCTGATGGTGAACGACAGAGGTTTACTTGTACTTTCACTTACCCTGTTTCAGCAGATACTTATACTGTGAGACTGCAAGCAAGAGTGTCATCAAACTCGGAAGTAGATCTATACGATAGAGAACTGATAGTCTTTGCATTACCCACAAGTTAATTATCACATTGTTAATATGCACATGTCACATTTTTTTTACACTGATTTTGTTAGGTAACTTAGAAGAAATATGCAGTCCAATAACCTTCGCGTAACCCTTACCCACTTATTCAGACATACTTCCTATCTCCGCTATCCTGATACTTTCCATCGAAAACCAGCATATTGTCTATAAATTTTGATTTTTAGAACTCCATTAGATATTAATTGATGTAAAATCCATAATTCTTATCTCTACTTTAAAAATAGAGTTAACGATAAACTTTGGCTCGTCAGAAAAGAGGCATAGTAACAGTTCAGGTTATAATAATATTAATGATAGCCTCAGCTTTAGCCGCAGCTGGAGGCGCTATGTTGTATTCAGAGATGTTGTATAAAGAAAAAATCCAAAACATCACTCATAATACGACTATTATTAATAAACCAGCTGTAACACCATCTCCAAGTCCCTCTCCAACTCCTCAACCTAAACCTCCAGAGCCTTTACCACCAAAGCCTTCTAGGCCACCGGTTTTAGAGCATAACGTAACCACTGTAAAAGACGCATTAATTGATCTAAAAAACATCGGTTGTTCGGTTACTAATGTAACCGAAATCATGTCTGGGAGTCAAGGCATCGGGATGAGTCTTTCATACTCTGAGTTTAGAGAGTTCGCATACAAAAAAGAGGCTGTTTTCTGGTACTCAAGTGGAGGGCAGAATGTTCTGATTTCTAACTTGGATAACGTACTCGTCGCATGGGTTGAACCTAAACCTGAGCCAAAAATTATTGAAACAGCGTCGATAATCGATTATTGGTGTACCTCTGCAAGCACCGGATGGATGGTCTCAGTTAAAATTGAAAACATGGGAGTTCATGATGTAAACATAACCAAAGTAATAGTGAACGATGAAAAAGTACCAGATGCGAATTACTATGCCCCAGAGGTTGTTCCTAATTCGATTGGAACCGACATTTTACCCGGTTTCATAATTAAGCCAAGAACGATCCGAGAGGTACACGTATTTATCTCTGAATCTTATAAATCCGTTAGATCTGGAACATTGATTAAAGTCGGTTTAGAGAGCGAATCTGGAAAAAGTTATGAAAAGATAGTTCAATTATCCGCATTAGCTATAAAAGTAGAAAAAATTGAGATCACAAACACAGTGTTCTCCCCGTCTGTCGATTCAACAGGAACTAAATGGACCGGTTATCTCTCCCTTAAAAATACTGGAACATCCGAGGCAATACTTGCCAGCATAAGTGTAAACAACACAGAAATTATTGAGAGTGAAGCACTTAGCCCCTTACCAGGTTACGCCGTCTGGTATGCGAACACTAAAATTATACCAATCGGCGGTTCTACGACAGTACAAGTCGTCTTAAGAAACAAAGGCGATAATAAACCTTTCACAAACCTTTCATCCGGAACAACAATAAACCTTAGCTTGCGCAGTATCGGCGGAATAAATTATCAAAAAACAGTTATGTTACCATAAAGATAATTATAATCGATACTGTACACAAGCAACAGTTTATTTACTCCTTTTTTGGTCTCCTTCTTCAAGGATTATTTGATGTCACCTAGAGCCGAGGATCTAAATACTAAAAGCGCTGTATTCGCCTGGTTCGTGGCAGTTATTTCCGCTTTTATGTTATCCGCTATCATTTGGTTAATGGGTCCGAACCTCAAGCGTTTCACGGACACATTTCTTCCATCTCAGGGTGCTTGGTGGTACCCATGGCAACTCCCTGTAAGAGACGCTACAGGAATGGCTGTTGTCTGGATATTATACCTCGCTAACCAATTTGCCATATGGGGTCTTATCTATTGGGCCCAGAGGAATCTTGTAGACCAGAAAACTCGTCCCACTGAGAAATTGACCATGTTCAACCTCGCCGCTTTCAGCATAACCCTCCTTTTCACTCTTCTGCACCTCGCACAGACTCATGTATGGTTCGACGGCTTAGCTAAAGACACGCCAATAATCACCAGCCAAGGTTCTGTAATAATTATGCTCGCAATAATTCTCGTCATAGAGAATCCTCGCCGTGGACTCATACTAGGAAAAACAGCGGGGAAGCCTTTCACCCCCCAAGTCTCGGCCTGGTTTCGGCACAACCACATGTACATAATATCCTGGGCGCTCGTCTACACATTTTGGTTCCATCCAATGGCTACCGACCCTCAGCTCATAACCGGCTTTTTCTACATGTTTCTCCTATTCACGCAGATGAGTTTAGCCTATACATGGATCCACATAGACAGGCGTTGGATCATTGCTTTGGAGGGTTTCGTTGCTATCCACGGTGCAATCGTTGCCTTTTACAATACAAGTTTCTTCGGAAGCGTAGACATGTGGCCAATGTTCTTCAGCGGTTTCGCCTTCATGTTTATCTTCACTTATCTTTACACGCTTAAAGCTTCAAAGTTGTTTTACATCGTTGTTAGTTTTATGTACGCGGGTTTTCTAATCTGGTTGTATGCACCTTTCGGCTATGGAAGGAACCTCACTAACCTATTACGCTTGGAGATGCTCTGGATACCTCTTATCCTCTATGGCCTAGCAGTTATATTTGCGGCGTTGGTCTACATCAAAGTGAGGAAGTAGATATGACTCAGGTAGAGAGACTCCCACGGATGACCGAAGAGGAAGTTGATGGATTAATACAAAGACAATATCTCTGCCGGATAGCATTCAACGATAAAACTCACCCATACATTGCTCCCTTTCAGTATGCTTGCGTCGATGGATCACTATACTTTCACTTTACCGACTATGGCAGAAAAATGAAGCTCATAGAGAATAATCCTAAGATATGTGTCGAGATAGAGGAGCTAGGTCATGACCTTCGTGACTTTATGTTTGTCGTCCTGCGAGGTAGTTTAGAACGCGTTAAAAACCTCGCCGAGAGGGAAAAAGCGCTTTTAGCTTTAGCCGACATTGGTAGAAAGAGACTTTCCCTAAGGTTCCTCGCTGCACATGGTCTACCAGAAGGATCAGGGTGGGGTGACATGACGGTTAAGAAACCGCTAATCCTTCTCAAGTTGATAGATGTAGAGGAGTCATTCGGCCTCAAATCCCCCTATTAGACCTCTGTTGTACATACACCTGAAACCTAAATTGGTGTAGAGACACTTGCATGGGTCAAATGCTTTACTCAATTTTGTTGTGGGACTGTATCCCAGAACCTGCTCTCATTTAGATAGTCAAGCTGCCAATCTCCCGGCCAATCGTCCATTCGGCTAATGTTACTTAGCCTATCCGCGAACTTTACTATGATAGCTTTACGACTGTGAAGAAACGGAAAATAGCGGCCCGTATCCTTTACACCAATATGTGTTAACTCAACCACAAGATCCGCTATCTCCCGGTTAAACTCCTTAATCAGCTCCTCATAACTTGTGCCCGTGTCCTCAATAACATCATGAAGTATACCCGCGCAAAGAATCGCTTCGTCCGCGGTAACAACATTAAGAATATTATAGACCTGGACAATGTGAGCAAAGAAGTAAGGACGCCCCTGGTCATCGAGCTGCCCGCGATGCTTAATGCTAGCGAACTCTAATGCTTTATCGGCTAGAAGGGGCATTATACTGTCCTCCTCTGCTCAGTAGGCCAGAAACAGCTTCTTTTAAGATAGCTTGCCTGCAGTTCTTCCGGCCACTCGTCCATACGCGCAATCCTGCTCAATCTGTCTGCATACTTGAGCATGACTGCTCGACGGCTTTGTAGTCGGGGATAATAGTGGCTACCATCCTTGTTCTTCTCATAAGTTACCTCCATGACGAGGTCGGCGATCTCTTTATTGAACTCGTGTAAAACCTCACTATATTTTGTATCTGTGTCTTCAATTACATCATGGAGTATCCCCGCACTGAGTAGGGTATCGTCATCCGTTACCTCGTTGAGGATGTCGTAGACTTGGATAATGTGAGCGAAAAAATATGGGCGACCGTCGTCGTCCAATTGGCCTTCATGTTTCTGGCTTGCATACTCAAGTGCTTTATCTTCATAATTCCTCATAGGCGGGTCTGATTAAGAGGAAGGTAAATTGAAGATAAAGAAATTTCGAATATCCTCGCTTATTCTCCGAATTATTGCGTCAGAAAAAATACACGAGCCTGGATAAAGGGAAGATGATCTAATAATATTAATTTCGAATCCATAATTCTCATATTAATTGTCATTCACGTTTTCACATGCATTAACATTGAACGATTCAGGTCAATATATGGCGACGGCTATTGATGGGTTGCCGATGTGGGCTGTCGATCCAGAGGTTAAGCAATTCCTAAACTCTCAACAGCTTGAGTTATCAATTTTACTTGACGAGAAATATCGCAAGTGTGTAACAGACAAACCATTGATAATCATTAGACAAATCACAAACGAGTCTAGAATAAAGAACATTGACTCTCTATAAACTGAAAAATAGATGTGCAGCTCATACGATAAGATGAAATCATTACTCTGAAACCTATGAGTGGATGGGCGACCAATATCCCGTTAAGTTGACCTACCTCCTCATCGCATTAATGGTGGTCATATTCTTAGCGCAGAACACGACAAACAAATGGGTCTACTTCGCATTAATCCCAGCTTTTATTGCTAAATATCCCTGGATGCTATTGACCTCTATCTTCCTGCATAACAGTTGGAATCATCTTCTGATTAACATGTTTGTTTTATTCCTCTTTGGAACTTACCTTGAACGCATGCTGGGATCTAGACGTTTTATTATCGTTTTCCTTCTAGCTGGTTTGATCGGGAATTTCGGATACCTTTTTACCGCCCCTACTCCAACAACACCAGCCCTTGGGGCTAGTGGAGCGATCTATGGAATCATGGGAGTTCTAGCGGTGTTAGACCCATTTCTGATAGTGTATATAGGATTCGTAGTTCCTCTACCAATGATCCTCGCTGTTCCCGCCTACGCCTTAATCGACCTAGTAGGACTCTTCACACCCAGCAATATCGGCCACGGCGCCCACTTAGGTGGACTTGTATTAGGTATCGCCTATGGATTTTACATCAGGAGCAAAAACAAACGCATAGTCTACTGAAACTATAGAACATCATATCTGATGCGCTTTAATTGAAAAAACCAAACACTTCGATATAATACCTATACACCTTAAAGGCAATAATTATAGGGGTTTATGTATGCATAAAAAGGGGCCATTAAGTTGAGTAAGCTTCAGATACCTATATCCTGTAACCTAGACTGCGGCGGAGGATGTCCTCTCCTAGCCACCGTAGAAAACGGAAAAGTTACCGCTGTAACAAACAACCCCCTCGGATCCAAGTTCATGACAGGGTGTGTCAAAGGCCTACAGATGCGTCGAGTGCTATACGCAAAAGAAAGACTAAAAAAACCATTAATCAGAACCAATACAAGAGGAAGCGGGAAATACAGGGAGGCGGACTGGCCGGAAGCACTGGATTTAGTAGCACAGAAACTAACCGAAATTAAGAAAAAATATGGAGCTTCATCAATCATACACCTCGGAGGCTCAGGCTCAACAAGAGGTTCTCTGCATAACACTAACAGACTCACTAAAAGGTTCCTAGCAATGCTTGGTGGCTATACTGAGAGGCACTCAAGCTATAGCATCGGAGCCGCCACATATGTCACACCCTACGTGCTTGGCACACTTGAAGCAGGTATCGACTCAGCCACACTACAGTACTCGAAGTTAATCATTCTGTGGGGGGCTAACGTCACGGATCTCAAACTTGAATGCTCACTGGAAGCCCGACTCCATGAATCAAAGCAGAGAGGAGTTGAGGTTATCGTAATCGACCCTAGGAGAACTGCTACCGTGAAGACCCTGGCGACACAGTGGATACCAGTCTTCCCTGGAACCGACACTGTATTGATGATGGCTATCCTCTATGTCCTCATCAAGGAAGGACTAGTTCAAAAAGAATTCACAGAGCTGTACAGCTATGGTTTCAATCAACTGGAGTCTTACATCCTAGGCTACGTCGATGGAGAACCCAAGACCCCTGCTTGGGCTGAGGAGATCTGTGGAGTAAAGTCTTCCAAGATCATTGAACTCGCATTAATGTACGGCACAACTCACCCAACGGCACTGATCCCTGGATACTCAATCCAGAGAACCCTCGGAGGAGAAGAAGCGATTAGGATGGCTATCGCGCTTCAGACTGCCACAGGCAATCTCGGTATCAAAGGGGGCTCCTCTGGGGCACTCGCATTCGGCAGTCTACCGAAGCCCAAGGTGGGTCAGATCGGTGTTCCAAATAACCCTGCTGGGGCATCCATACCAGTCTACCGCTGGGCTGATGCGATCCTCGAAGGCAAAAGCGGCGGTTTCCCATCTGAAGTCAAGGCAATCTATAATGTTGGAGGTAACTATCTCACTCAAGGCAGCGACACTAAGAAGGCTATTAGAGCATTTCTAAAAGCTGAGTTTTCTATCTGCCACGAGCGTTTTCTCACTCCAACCGCAAGATACTGCGATGTCGTTCTCCCTACGACAACTTTCCTCGAGCGAAATGATGTGATAACCCCGAACAGTGGTAACTACCTTCTGTTCTCAAACCAGGTTTCGTTACCCCTTGGCGAGTCTAGGAACGACTACGATGTATTTTGCGAGCTCGCAAACAGACTGGGTTTCCTAGAAGAATACTCTGAGGGAAAGGATGAGGAGACCTGGCTGAGGGACTTCGTTGCCGATTCTGACGTCAAGGACTTTGATGAGTTTAAGAGAGCTGGAATATTCTTCAGTGAAGACCAGTTTAGAGTGGGCTTATCCGATTTTATTAAAGATCCAAATCGCTGTCCTCTTAATACTCCTTCTGGTAGGGTGCAACTTTTTTCGGAGAACTACGCGAGGATGGGGGCGTCGGCTATCCCGGAACTGCGAGTAATGAAGACGACTGCGGACTACCCTCTTAGGCTCGTCTCACCCAAATCTAGGTTCAGGGTCCACTCCCAAAACGCCAACATCAAATGGTTTAATGATCGTGAGAGGCACTGCCTATGGATAAATCCCAGTGACGCTGAATCTAGGGATATCCTGGATGGAGATGAGGTCATTGTTACAAGTCCTAATGGAAGTCTAGTGGTATGCACTAAAGTCACGCGGGATATAATGGGAGGTGTAGTATGCCTTCAGGAGGGAATATGGCCTAATATTGATGCTAAGGGTATTGACAGAGCCGGGTCAGTAAATATTTTAACATCGACGATGCCAACTCAACCTAGTCAAGCTTCTCGAACACATTCAGTTATAGTACAAGTAGCTAAAGCAAGGTAAAGCGAATAGATTCATTTCGTAGAAGTGTTTTAATGGTAACTATAAATAACCAGAATTAAGTGATACCACCACTAAATTAAGAAAGCGAAGATAAACGAATGATTTAGTATAATGATTTATACTTCAAAATCCTAATCTCGCATAGAAAAATCTATGTCAGACTTCTTTGGAAAACTTATGAGAGGCGCAGAAGAGGTTGCCTTCGAAGCAGATAAAACTGTACGAGTGAAACGAATAGAAGGTGATGTTAGCCAACTTAAACGACAAAGAGATTCCCAATTTATGAAGTTGGGTGAGGTGACCTACCGCCACCAAATTGAACAGAAACCAGGAAATCCAGAGGTTGCGGAATTTTTTAAAATAATTCCCGATTTGGAACAGCAAATATGTGTAAAAGAGGAGGAGATCAAGCGTATTAATGCGGAGACTTATTTATCGAAGGCTAAACCGACACCCACTTCACAATCTAATATCCCGACACAAGTAGAGCAACCACCATCTCAGACGGCGCCAGTCGCTTCATCGACACATGTAAAATTTTGTACTAGCTGTGGTAAAGAGATTGGTGAAAACGTCAAATTCTGCGCCGAATGTGGCGCAAAAATAGCTTAGTCGTTTTTCAATACAACGCATTTTAACATTATTCGAATAAAAAAGGTTTAATCATAAAATGTGTTATAGCGTTCATTTGGTATTTACAAGATGTTGGTAATTGATTAGATACTAGTGTTAAAAAAAAATTATTAACGAAGAGACGAAGATTATTGACCTGTCGAGACATATGAAAAAGAACTTTTCTGCCATTTTCTATCGAGTCTGAGATACAGAAAGACTGATGCTGAGAGACAAATCACCGAGGATGCCAGTATCATTGCAATAGCCATAAGACTTCCAAATGTTAGAATCATTGCTCCAATTTCGATGACGATAAGGAGCGGCACCACAAAAACTGCAAATTTGAGAACAATATTAGCGCCAAAGAACATCGTGTTTGTCCATAACCCCGTGAGGTAAGCTGTTACAGCAACCACGTAAATTGAAACACACTCCGCCACAATCAAGCCTAGCGGTATGAGCATCAATTCCCCTTTGAGAAAACCAATAAGAACCACATAACCTATTGTTATACCCGAAGTTAGTATTAGATAGATAATCATCTTCGCTTTGACCAATAAATCTACACTAACTGGCATCGCATTCAGATACTCGTTATTCTCTATGCTGGTCAAGCTGCTATAAGTTAAAACGCCTGCAAAACCAACCAGGGCACTAAGAAATACAACATTAAAATCAATGGGAATACTGAAACTGTTCTCCAAAACCCAAGAGGTTGAGTAAACCGCTAACAGCGGAAGAGTGTAGCCACCTATTGTGGGGAAAAGGTTCCCGCTTCGCGTTAGCTCTAACCACTCCTTAGCCACCAAGGGTTTTAATTCCCCTAATAGACCCAGCTTCCCCTCCACCCTGAGAAGAGATTCATCATACCTCCTCTGTCGAGTCTCAAAGTGTTCCTTAGTAAGAAAGGTGCCAAATGCAGCTAGGGTTAGAGCAGCCAAACTGGAAAGAATGATCCAGGTTAATGACCTGTCTATCCAATATCCAAGAGGGAATATGATCAATTCTGGCTTGATTATCTTAAGGGGAAACGATAAAGTTAGCACAGTAAGAAAACAAACCGTTACTGCGGCTCCCAGCATCTTTGACCTAACCGAGATTGTAGAAATTGAAAAAGAAGTTCCCATACCAAGCATAAACGTTAGAAAGAGGGTGACGCCTAGCTTGAGCACACCAATCGTTGATACTTTAATTAAAGGAGAAGCGACAAGAATTCCAAGAACGATTGGCATAAAAGTATAGATCATGTAAAAGATCGAGTCCTTAACATAAAAAATAGCCATCACTCTCCTGAAGCTTAAAGGATATATTCGTGGGAGCTGGAGTAGCATATTAATCTCGCCTAGTCGCCGAGTCATAACTTGCTCTCCAATAGCACCGAATCCTCCCACGAACAAACCATAGAAAAGTGATGCGCCATGAAGCATCAGAAGCAACGATACAACATCGAGATTAACGAGTAGAAACGGAGCTAAAGTAGCGCCCAATATTGTGAAGAGGAAGATAATTAATGGAAAAAAGGTGGAGCCTAGTCCTCCAACTAAAGACTTGTGTAATCTCCACTCCTCTTTACACATACTAAGAAAAAGATGCCAACTGAGCTCAAGGGATATTCACGTTCACCCCTTCAACTGCACGCATGAAAATCTCCTCGAGGTTTTCCCCATCTCTTGACCTTAACTCATCGAGGGTACCCTGAGCCACAATGTTACCACCATCAATAACCGCTACTCTGCTGCAAAGCTTTTCAGCTATTTCAAGGATATGAGTGCACATAAAGACGGTCCTCCCCTCCTCTACGAGTCCCTGAAGATACTCACGTAGGCGACGCTGATAGATGGGATCGAGGTTGATGAAAGCTTCATCTAACAGAAGTAGTTTAGGTTCATGAATGAAAGCGGAGGCGAGAATCACCTTTTGTCTCTGCCCCTTCGATAGATCTCTGCAAAGAACATCGCTCTTATCTTTCAAATCGAAGAACCGGATCCAGTGGTCAACCCTATGATCAACGTCATCAAGTTGCCTTATAGTGCACGCGAGTTCCAAAGTCTCTCTCGCAGTGAGAAATGTTGGAGGAGACTCTGCCTCTGGAACAATTCCAACTCGCCGCTTGATCTCAATCGGGGTAGAAGAAGAGGCCCCCATAGTTTTAACTTCACCCGAGTCGACTGAAAGCTGCCCCGTGAGTATCCTGAGGAGCGTAGTTTTCCCAGCGCCATTCGAGCCAAAGAGGCCAAAAAATTCACCCTCCGCCACCTGGAGGGAAACATTTTTTAAAACTTTAACGGATCCGAAGCTCTTGAAAAGGTTTTTTACCTCTATAACTAGCATAATCGACACCGGTTCCGTTGATTGTGATGAACCGTTTTCAACCCGGGTTTAAATCAATTCTGAATTAGTAATATTAAGCAAGAGTCTCGATCAGTAAACCATTTTCTCAAAAAATATTGAAAAAATTGTTGAAATGAAACAAATGGTGAGTGTATATTGAATCACGCTAAGTGATTAGAGCTTAAAAAAAAGTTTAGTACACATGTTCTAATCTGTAGAATTAAATCACTCTGTTCATTGTATATATATCATGAAGACAAGAGGACGTAGAGCCTACCTCGCAGGGATTATACTATTATTATTGATGGGGGGAACGGGGATAATACTAAATTACTTCAGTAAGAGTTTAGCGTACGCCGAGTCTGATGCCAAGGCTCAAGCAGTTAACAGGTCAGTTGTAAACGCAAATACGGATTTCTCGCTAAAACTCCTCAAAGAACTTATGATCGAGCAGAAAACGAAAAACATCTTCATCTCTCCACTCAGTATCTCGATCGCCCTCGCCATGACCTATAATGGGGCTAACACGTCAACAAGTGAAGCGATGGCTAAGACGCTCGGATTTGAGGGAATGAGTACCGATGAGGTAAACATAGGGTATCAACAGCTTATGTTGAGCTTAGCCAATGCAGATAATCAGGTTAGTCTGAGTCTAGGAAACTCGGTTTGGATAAGGGAAAGCTGCGCATCAGGCGTAAAACAGGTTTTTACAGATGCGCTTAAAAAATCTTATCAAAGTGAGGTTTACTCACGCACCTTCGAACCCTCAACAGTCAATGAGGTAAACTCTTGGGTCGAGAAGGAGACAAACGGAAAGATCAGTAAGATACTCGACAAGATCGAACCTGAAAATGTCATGTTCCTCATCAACGCAATCTACTTCAAGGGAAACTGGGTTGACAAATTCGACGAGTCGGCCACAAGCTCAGGCGACTTCACTACATCAGAGGGAACGAAGATAGCCGTCGATATGATGCATAACAACGGCAAATATTCCTATTATGCAGACAATGAAGTAGAGATGGCAAGACTACCTTATGGTCGTGACAAGATCGCGATGTACGTCTTTCTACCCCACAAAGGAGTTGACCTCGACTCGTATCTCTCAAACCTTGACTTGAATACCCTCGAAAACTATTTTACAAAGCTTTCGAAGACCGAACTAGACTTACAACTGCCAAAGCTGAAGCTAGAGTATGGTAAGGTAGATCTTAAGGAAGCTTTAACAAACCTGGGCATGGGAATAGCCTTTGATAAGTATAGAGCCGATTTAAGTGGCATAGCTGACGTTAAACCCGAGAACCTCTACATCGCATTCGTCGACCATAAAGCTGTTGTTGAGGTTAACGAGAAAGGGACGGAGGCGGCAGCGGTCACAAACGTGGGTATATCAGTAACCAGTATGCCAATGAGGACTTCGTTTACTGTGGATAGACCATACATGTTCCTGATAAGAGACGATCGCTCGGGCTCAATCCTATTTATGGGCTCCATCGAGAATCCGATGCAACAAACCTCCCCTTAAGAGAGCATTACAGTCTTCTACCCACAGAAAACGGTTGATCTCGAGTTAGTTTTACGACGTTTTTCTCGTAAGGAGAACAGAGGTTATGCTAAGGGTAGTGAAGTCATATGGGCTCTTAGAAGAGTATGTGATTTGATTAAACCAATAGGGGATAGATGTATTAACATGGCTCGAGGGACCTTGATCCATGATATCCTACACGCTTTTTCTATCGCTCTTCTCAGCTGGGATGTTAGAGATATTTGTACCCGTGCTGCTCGGGTTCTATCTAAGCTCAAAACTCGGCGCTAGATGGGGTGTGTTTTTTGTTGGCTCAACCATGTTTCTACTATCCATGATACGTATACCAATCAACAGTCTAGCCTCCACATGGGTGTATTCTAACACTTCCGGGAATCTCCTTCTCCTGCTTGTTATAGCTTTCCCCTCCCTTACATCCGGTCTCTTTGAAGAGGGGGCCCGATGGATCGCTTTCAGATTCTTCGTTAAGGATCACAAACTGACCAATGGCCTGATGTATGGTGCAGGGCACGGTGGAATCGAGTCGATCCTCCTCGTAGGAGTCTCGGTGCTTGGCACCGCCATTTATGCATATTTTTACCCACAGCTCCTCTCCGAAGACCAGCTTTACATATTATCTATTACCCCCGAGTGGACGGCCTTTGCTGGCTTGTGGGAGCGATTCGCCGCCATCTCGTTCCATTTGGGGATGAGTGTACTCGTCCTGCAATCAGTCAGATTAAAGAAACCCATTTACCTACTTACAGCGATAATCGCCCACTTTCTATTCAATTTCACCGCGGTGTACATAAGCCAGTACGGGTTGCCTGCTGCTGAGGGTGTAACAACACTTTGGGGTCTAGTAGCACTATTCTACGTCTGGAGGATGTGGCGGAGCGAAAGAAATATGTCTTTTACGGATTCCGTCCAAAAGAAGAAGCTCTAATCTGGACTGAAGGGTTTACCCTTTCTCAGGACATTCTCGGGGACTAAGATCCTCCACTTCTCGAGCCACTCCAGCTCCTTCTCCTTTTCGCGAAGTTCATCCGGCATAAGCTCGGGTATCGTTTCAACGTTACAGCCGATGGGATACCACCTATTACACTCTGGGCAGACTAGGAGTCCCTCAGTCAGTTCGAGCATATTCATGTACCTGTAGATGATATCAAGCTCCTCTCTGCTTTTCGCCCCTTTTCTTCCGAGGGTTGACAACATTTTTTGGCGAAGACCTTGGGTTGCCTTTGATCCCGTTCTGTCGGTGATAACCTCCATTGAGGCATGGCTTATGGTTCCGTCGCCAAGCTGCTTTACCAAAATTTTGTACTTGTCCTCGAGCTCCTCTTGTTGTAAACCTGCTTCGGCGGCGATTTTCTCTATCTCCGACTCTGAGGTCTCCCACTTATAGAAGAAGGCTTCGAGTGGGTGGTGTTTGTCTAATGGGCATGCGAGGATGTTGAGGAGCCACGGTTTCAATACGTATCGAGTAGTGTGTTAAGCGACGTGGTTAAAAGAGTGATCAACGACGCTGGAATATCTTGAACCTTTTAAGGTTTGGGAAACCTGTTTTCACCCACTTCACTCTATTACTAGGATTTTGCTTTACCCAGTCGTACATGTGCCAAAAACTCTTCCCCCACCGTTCTGTCCTGTCCGGCATCGGCTCGTAGCCGAGGTTCCTAAGCTCATCTGTATAGGCTCCCTCGATCAGCTCCTGTGTTCGACCTTCGACATGGATCCTCTCAATCTTCTCCTCACCGTATCTCTCCTTCAGAGCCTCTGAAGCAGCGTTCAATATGTCTCCCTGGCAGACTTGGATCTTTTCATCCGGCTTCGGGTTGAAATTCTCCATCAATCGGAGAACTATCTTTGAGGCTTCATCGAAGTACCTCCTCTCTTGGAATGTATCCTCTTTGAAAAGGGATACATCTATTAAATCGTAGAGGAAGATGTCTGTCTCTGGCTGGTAGGCGCCTATTACGACTCCCCAGAGGAGGTCGCCAGTACCGGCGTCATCGATTAGGATCGTCAAGCATTTCCCTTTATTCTGTTAACGATCTCCTGTGCCTTAGGGAACCTGATCTGGCCGCTATCGATAAGTTGCTTGACAGCCTCCTCCATTATCTCTGGGGTAGCGCCAGCCATTAAGATGAGATTTCTTGCATGGAGTCTCATATGGCCCTGCTGAATACCTTCTTGCGTGAGGGCGCGGAGTGCTCCTAGGTTCTGTGCGAGTCCTACCGCGGTCATCGCTTCCCCGAGTTCAACTGCCTTGGTGCAGCCGAGTATCTTGACGGCGATCTGGGCCATAGGGTGGCTACGGGTTGCTCCACCGACAAGACCGACCGCCATCGGCATCTCAAGCTCACCCAGGAGGTTACCGTCTTGATTCTTGCTCCAACGGCTAAGGCTGCTGTATTTACCGGATCGAGCTGCATATGCGTGTGCCCCGGCTTCGAGTGCACGGTGGTCTTGAGCGAAAGCGAGCGCGACGGCGACTGCGCCGTTCATTATTCCCTTATTATGGGTTGAAGCCCTGTATGGGTCGGCGTCGGCGAAAGCCCACGCCTGAACGATCCTGTCGACTTTGTCCTCGCCTCCGATATCCTCTTTCTTGACGACCGCCTCAGCCTTACAGGTCCGTCTGTCCGCGAGGTTACTAATGATCCTGAGAAGTGATTTACCACCTGTGAGTTCTGCGAGCATAGGTGCAAGAGTCTCAGCCATTGTATTGACTGCATTGGCTCCCATTGCATCGCGGCAGTCAACGAGAAGGTGGCAGATGAGCATCGGCCCCGCGGGAGTCATAAGTGGACGGAGCTCCAGATCCTTGGCGCCTCCACCGAACTTGACTAAGATTGGGTCGACCTCATTCGCTATGGCGAGGATCTGCTGCTTTTTGTCGGTGAGAATCTTGACCGCTTTCTCCATATCAGGGATGTTTGTGAGTTGGATCTGCCCGATCATGATCGGCGGGCTGCTTGATACTTTGATTCCTGGGCCATTTCGCATAATCCGTGCCATGTTACTGGCTGCGGCGACGACGCTTGGTTCTTCCCCCGCCATCGGTATGAGAAGATCCCTTCCGTTGAGCATAAAATTTACAGCAACGCTGAACGGGTAGGAGATTGTACCTATTACGTTCTCCGTCATGTGGTCTGCCTGATCTATGTCGAGGCCGCCACCCGATTTAATTACTTTAATATCTTGTGCAGTTAGTCCTGTTTGCTCTGCAACGATCTTTAGCCTCTCTTCTACAGACATCTTGTAGAAGCCTGAGATCCTGCTTGTATTTACCACACCGATATCTCCCAGTTGCTTTAATGAGTTTTATCCCCTCATAAAAGCACGACGATGGTTCAAGATACTACACTTGCGATATTAGAGGCTACATGAGGGACTCTAGAAATACGTTTACTGCTTGAAGAAGCCTGCTAGTATCCCAGTTATAGAGACCGAGGTTGTGGTCATACTCTTGAATGTAGACGTGATATGAATCCGCAATATTTTCCTTAGCAAAAGCCACGGCCTCATCGGTAAAGATGCCACCCTTCCTCGGGTTACCTTGAATAAGAAGAACTGGGCACCTGATCTCTCTGAGTAGTCTCTCATCGTAGCCAGTTGTAACACGTTTAAAGGCGTCAACGTCTCTGTCGCCGGCTTCCCAGTCTAGTAGAACATCCGGGTCTAGGCGACGAAGGTAATTTGCCTTGTTCATCAACGAGATCGAGTCCAACCCCTCTCCGTAGGTCTTCTTTCCCTGCCCTGGGACGTTCACTGGCATTTCAGAGACGAGCCTTACGAGTTCCTTGAAGGGGCCTTTGAAACCAGCTAACTTTCTCCAACCCTCCCAGTAACTATGAAAGTCGATCATGACTTGACGTGTTCGGTCTGTTTTTATACTAGAGTCGCCAAAAACGATAGCCTTGACGATGTCTGGATGCTTCGCAGCCACCATAAGTGCAATCATACCACCCATAGAAGAGCCAAAGATAACCGCTGGCTCTCCGACATTTTCATCGAGAAAGGCAACGGTGTCATTAATGTGGTCAATGTACCTATATGGTGGTGTTCTGCTAGAGCCTCCGTGCCCCCTAAAGTCGATGGCGTAGACGTGCCACCTTGTAGCAAGGTAGGGTAGGATTGGAACATAGTACTGCCAACTATCTGTCAAACCGTGGGTTAGAACTAGAGGTGGTCCAGATTTAGGTCCTTCTAAGTAATTGAGCGTCGCCTCTCCCGCCTTGTACTTCTTTTCAACGAACATTATATCTCAACCAACTCGGTCCGAACCTTATTTAAGTCATCCCAGAAATTTCTTAGTGCCCGATGTTAAATATTCTCTACAGAACTTATTTAATTGAATAGAAATGAGCGAGAAGCCTGACTGGGAACGATTTGGCCGCGCAAGAAAGGCCGAGGCAAAAGTGATAACTGAATTGAATGGCTGGAGAAGGAACCCGAGAACCTTCGATGTCGCCTCCTACTACTGCCAAATTCTGCTTCACAGAGCGCACACTGTTATGCTAGCGGAGCAGGGAATTATCGAGAACAACGAAGCAGAAAAAATAATCAACGGGATAAAGGAGGTGGAGAAGAGTGCTTCCCAAGATACAAGCCTCGTTGGCTACATGTCAACCGAAACCGCTCTCATCAAGCTTATTGGAGAGGTTGGTGGTAAAATGCACATAGGCCGAAGCCGGAACGACCTCAGCCATGCCCAGCGTAGGATGTTTTTTAGGGACCAGACGGAAAGGCTCATTGGTACTATCATCGAGTTCGAGCGAAATCTTCTCAAGAAGGCGGAGGATAACATTGACACAATTATGCCTGGATACACTCACATCCGTCAAGCGCAACCGATCACCCTCGCCCATTATCTTCTCGCCCATATAGATGCGGCGGATAGATCGATTCACCGTCTCGAGGACATTTATGGGAGAACTAATCTTAACCCATTAGGTTCCGCTGCCTTAGCTGGGACTAGTTGGCCTATCGACCGCAATAGAACCATGGAGCTTCTCGGCTTCGATGATCTGTGCGAAAACAGCATCGACAGCGTCGCCACCATAGATTACGTAATGGAGTTGGCCTCAGCAGTATCAATCCACATGTCAAACCTCAGCCGTTTAGCCGAGGACATTCAGATATGGTCAAGTGACGAGTACGCAATGATCGATCTAGACGAGAAATTCGCCGGAACAAGCAGCATCATGCCCCAGAAAAAAAACCCGCTCATCCTAGAGTCGATAAAAAGCTACTCTGCTGAGTCGATCGGTAATATGGTCTCCGTCGTTGCCTCCATGAAGGGTG
>CAZIAF010000012.1:13608-21909 GCA_964537625.1 uncultured Candidatus Bathyarchaeia archaeon | reverse complement strand
AACCAGGAGGCCTTGGACACGGCTATAATGAGTTATAAGATCGCTGAGGATCCGCGCCTCTCAACACCAACGACCTTCGGCATCGATGGCTACATCCTCAGCTATACTGCTGAGCCGGTGGAGGTTCCCGATCAAGAAGCGGTTGACGAGTGGCTACCACCCCTCAAGGCGCCATGGGCACCGGACATCAATCTACCCATTGCTGAATGGAAGAATAGACAAAGTCGTATGTACGGCAGTCAAAAAGCGTGGCTCGACCACGATATCAAGTTCAGGAGCAGCCTCAACGTAATCAGGGAAGTCCACGCCGACTTCGAAAAAGTGTTCAATCGCGGTTACGGTAACGGCGTCCTCGAGGAACACAACTGCGATGGTGCCGAGGCAGTTATAGTCGCCATGGGCACTATCGCCTCCACAGCACGTGTCGTTGTCGACGACATGCGCACCGAGGGAAAAAGAATCGGACTTATTAAGCTCAAGTGCTACCGTCCGTTCCCCTCAGAGGAGGCAAGGAACCTAGCGAAAAAATACCATGCTATAGGTATCATCGACAGAAACGTCAGCCTTGGCGGTGGCGGTAATGTTTTCAACGAAACCCGGAGCGCCGTCTACGATATGGATGAGAAACCCAGAATTCTTGGATTCCATACCGGTATGGCAGGTGAGGAAGTGACACCCGCTATGATCCAGAGGATTGCTGAGAAAACCCTCAGAGCAGCTAAGGGGGTAAAGACTCCGGTCGTTGAGTGGGTAGGAGGTGCATAAAGATGAGCAAACCAACACCGTTATCCAAGATCGAGGGCGATGAGATTATGGCTCTGGGCAACAGTAGCTGCCAAGGCTGTGGCCATGCTACCCTCGCCAGGATTATCTTCAAGGTCCTTGGTAAGAACACCGTCTACACTTCGGTCCCCGGTTGTATCTGGATAGCCTTACAGGGGAGTATCCCCCTTTATTGGAAAGGAACCGTCTTCGAAGGTGGAGGCGCCCTCCTCTCTGGGATAACCAACGGCCTCGAAGCAATTGGTAAAGAAATGAACGTCGTCGGTTTTTACGGCGATGGAGGCACTGCTGACATCGGCCTACAAGCCATGAGCGGAGCGGCGGAACGTAACGAGAACATTCTCTGGATTTGCGCCGACAACGAAGCTTATATGAACACCGGTGGTCAGCGAAGCGGTTTGACACCCATATACGCCTCGACGACAACTACGCCCGTTGCCTCACAGAGTCGCGGCAAGAAGACGAACAAAAAGAACGTCCCATTCATAATGGCGGCTCATAACATCCCTTACGTCGCTACCGCCAGCATCGCCTATCCAAACGATCTTATCGGCAAGCTCCAATACTCCAAAGGACTCCGCGGCTTCAAATACATCCACGTCCAGAGCCCATGCCCCACAGGCTGGGGCTTCGACCCTGCCAGAACCATCAAGGTCTCCCGTCTAATGGTCGAATCGGGAATATGGCCTCTGTATGAAGTAACAGAGGGCGGAGCCTTCAAGCTTAACTACAAACCAAGAGAACTGAAGCCTGTTAGGGAGGCACTGAGTCTCCAGAGTCGTTTCAGACACCTAGACGATTCGGAGTATGAATATATCCAGGGTCAAACCGTTGACAGGTGGAAGCAGCTCCTCGACGTCGACGGCGAGAAGTTGCCCCTCTAAACCCGTTTTTTATGGTTTTTTTATCCTATCTGAAAAATCATTAGACGCAAGACGCATGCAACTTAGCCTGCATACTGTTCGATGAGATAACCAAAAATCTTGTCTTCTATAGCATCCACCAAGCGCGCACGTCGCGTACCCAAAACAATATGAGATGATCTGTAGGGGTTCTCCTTTTTAGTCAACAAGCATAGATTATTCACCATGACAGCCCATAGGGTCATCTTAATTGTCCGCGATGGCTGGGGCTATTCGGAGGAGACTGCAGGCAACGCGGTGAGGCAAGCGAAGGTTCCCAATGATACAAATTACCTGGAGGAGTATCCTTGGACCTTGTTGAAGTGTACTGGTAACGCAGTGGGACTTCCCGAAGGGACTCAAGGTGGATCCGAACCCGGCCATCTCACAATGGGTGCTGGCCGTGTCATCTGGCAGCCCTTTGAGGAGATCAATCAGGCCATATTCGATGGTAGTTTCTTCGATAACCCCGCCCTGTTGAGTGCCGTCGAGAACTGTAAAGCGAAGGACTCGGGCCTCCACTTAATGGGGCTCCTAAGTGACCAGGGCATCCACGGATCTATAACTCACCTCTACGCGCTCTTGGAACTCGCCAAGCGCCACAGCTTAGAGCAGGTTTATATTCATTGCTTCCTCGACGGCCGCGACGTCCCCGAACGTAGCGCCAAGAACTTCATTGAGAAGACTCTCTATGAGATCAAGGAAAAGGGTATAGGCAGGATCTCCAGTCTCGTCGGCCGCTACTATGCTATGGACAGGGACACCAACTGGGACAGAACTCTGAAGGCTTATGACCTTCTTACCCTCGGTGAGGGATGGAGAGAAACCGACCCGTTTGACGCCATCGACCACGCTTACCAAAGGGGCGATCCCACCGATTACTACATTCAACCCATCGTAATGGTTGTGGAAGGAAAACCGATTGCCACCATCGACGCAGAGGACTCAGTTATCTTCTGGAACTTCCGTAGTGATCGCGCTAGGCAGCTCACCTATGCGCTCACACAAAACGGCTTCACTTACTTCCCCAGGAAAAAGTATCCTCGAGTCCACTTCGTTTGTATGAGTGGCTACGACAGGCACCTAGATCTCCCTATTGCTTTTCCACAGAACACAGTAGAGAACAATCTCGCTCAGATACTCTCCCGAAATGGGAGGCACCAGCTTAGAATCGCGGAGACAGAGAAGTACGCCCATGTTACGTTTTTCTTTAACAGCCAGATAGAGGACCCTGTTCAAGGGGAGAATAGGATCCTTATTCCAAGTTCTAAAGTCCCCAGCTACGAGGAAAAGCCTGAGATGAGCGCCTTTGAGATCAATGGGAAGCTTCTCCCCGAGATCTCGAGAGACTTCTATGATTTTGTCCTCGTCAATTACGCTAATGGTGACCTGGTTGGCCACTCAGCCAATATACAGGCAGGGATCAAGGCTTGCGAAGTGGTCGACAGATGCGTTGGGCAAGTCGTAGATGAGGGACTTAAAAATGGCTACACGATACTTATCACTGGCGACCATGGTAATATCGAAACAATGTTCTACCCTGACGGAGAGCCAAATCCAAGTCATGGTATTAACCCAGTCCCCATTATTCTCATCAGTCGAGATCCTGAGCTACAGCAAGTGAAGCTTAGAGAAGGGTTGGGATTGAGCTGCATCTCACCAACAATATTAAGGCTGATGGGGATCCCGAAGCCGCTGGAGATGACAGCGGAGAGCCTCTTTTAATAAGGTGCGTCTGCCACAGGTTTAATAAGCGACCCACCCTCATCTCCGATTATTAAAGAGATAGGAACATCTATTGACTAGCAAAGGACTTCATTTTAACGACATTATCGCCTTCTACTCTTATCTTCCCTCGAGGCATTGAAGATGACTAATAGAATAGGATTTAGTACAGAAAAGTACCTGAAGGCGCAGGTCGCCAAGATCCATGAGCGGGTCTCCCTCTTCGACAAGCTCTACCTCGAGTTCGGTGGTAAGCTTCGTTGGGACAACCACGCCAGCCGAGTCCTCCCCGGCTACGCCATTGACACAAAAATTCAGATGTTAAAGCGTCTGGGGAAGCAGATAGAGATTGTTCACTGTATTTCGGCGAAGGACATCGAGGGGAGGAAGGTACGTCGCGACTTTGGTCTCCCTTATGAGGATCAGATAATCAAGGACATAGGGGACTTACACGAGATAGGACTTCCAGTCTCTGCTGTGGTGATTAACCGATTCAGAGGGGAGTGGAGTGCTCTTAAGTTCAAGCAGCGTCTAGAGAACCGGGGACTCCGTGTTTTCATCGGGTACGAGATACCTAATTACCTCACAGATCTCGATAAAGTACTCAGCGATGAGGGTTATGGAAAGCCAGAATATGTCCCCACTGAGAAAAAAATAATCATTGTCACTGCTCCTGGCCCGGGAAGTGGCAAGATGAGCTTCGCAATGAGTCAGGTTTACCAGGACAGAAAACGGGGGATCAATAGCGGTTTCGCCAAGTTCGAGACCTTTCCTATTTGGAATATGGAGCTCAACAATCCCATTAATATCGCGTATGAGGCGGCGACCGCTGACATCGGTGACTATAACCTGGTCGATCCGTTTCACCTCGCCGTCTACGGTGTTACCAGCATCAACTACAACCGCGACGTTGAGAACTTCTCTATCCTGAGGAGGATGATCGAGCGTATGGTTGGATCAGAGGACCCTATGGCTCGCTACAGATCTCCAACCGACATGGGAGTCAATATGGCGAAGGAAGGGATCATCAATGAAGAGGTTTGCCAGGAGGCTGCGAGACAAGAGATCGTCCGACGCTTCTTCAGATACAACCGGGACTTCGTCGAGGGTAGTACAGGCAGGGACACACTCAGACGTATGGAGGAGATCATGGCCAAAGCTGGTGTCAAACCCGACGACCGTTCCGTCGTTGCCCCCGCCAGGGAGGCTGCAGAAGACGCTGAGCGGAGGAGAGACAAGGGGAAGGGGCACAGAGGAATATTCTGCGGTGCTGCTATAGAACTCTACATCAAAGGGACACCGAGGATAGTCATCGGTAAGAATAGCCCCCTTATGCACGCTGAGTCCGCTGCAATCCTCAACGCAATAAAGACCTTCGTGGGACTCTCAGAAGAAACCTACATAATCTCCCGTCAGGTCATCGATAGCATGATCCGACTCAAACGTACCTTCGGAAGCAATGCAGCCTCCTTGGATGTCAAGGAGGTACTGGACGCTCTCGCTGCCAGCGCCGTCACAGATGATAAGGCGAAAAGATGCGTCGAAGCTCTCGTGGAGCTGAAAGGGTGTGAGATGCATACGACTCACATAATGAACAATGGCGACGAAACCCCTCTTAAACAGCTCGGGATCAACCTCACGACGGATGCCCGCATACCCCTTCCGACAATTTAAGAAAAAAACTGTTTTCAGGTAAAAAAAATCGAAAAATAATAGTCTTTTATTATATAAAATCTAACTTTCATTGAAAAATGTACTATTCGAAGGGTTTATAGGAACCCTCTGTCAAGTTCTCGAATATTATAGGCAGGTTTCCAACTTGACGAAGTATATTTTTATTACGGGTGGGGTGCTGAGCGGTATCGGTAAGGGGCTAGTGACCTGTAGTGTGGGTAAGATGCTTCAGGTTCGAGGCTTCAATGATACCGCCATAAAGTGTGACCCCTATCTGAACGTCGATGCCGGTACCATGAACCCATACATCCACGGCGAGGTTTTCGTTCTCGATGACGGATACGAAGCAGATATGGACCTAGGCGCATACGAGCGTTTCCTGGGTGTGAAGCTATCGGGGCTCAATAACGTCACCAGTGGTCAGCTCTACCAGCACATCATCCGTCGCGAACGCGAGGGCGGCTTCCTAGGACGTTGTGTCCAGATCATCCCGCATATCACTGATGAAGTAAAACGCCGTATACGACTCGTTGCCGAGAAGAGCCGCGCAGATGTTGTTCTCGTCGAATGCGGTGGCACAGTCGGCGACATCGAGAGCCTCCCCTTCCTAGAAGCGTTCCGCCAGATGAGGCAGGAGGAGAAACGCGGCGACACGACCCTGATTCACGTCACGCTTGTTCCTGTCCTCGAAGCGGTCGGCGAGCCTAAGACAAAGCCTACTCAACATAGTGTAAAAGAGCTTCGAGCCATCGGCCTTCAGCCGGACATAATCGTCGCACGCTGCGAGAAAGGAGAACTCCCCGATTCCGCCAAGAAGAAGATCGCCCTCTACTGTAGCGTCGAGGAGCGTGCAGTCTTCACTAGTGTCGATGTTGAAACTCTCTATGAACTCCCTCTAATATTAGAGGGGCAAGGGATGGGTGATGTCGTTTCCGAGTACCTCGGCCTCAACAAACCGAAGGCTGACTGGAGGGACTGGAAGAAAATGGTAGCCAGGTACAAGGAGCCGAAAGATATCGTTAGGATCGCCATGTGTGGCAAGTACGCTGAGCTCCGAGACTGCTACGTCAGCGTAAACGAGGCTCTTCGACATGCTGCAGCAGCCTCAGGTTGCCAAATAAAGATCGACTGGATAGAGACCGAAGAGTTCGAGGAACATCCTGAGAAAGTTAAGGTCCTTGAGGGTTTCGATGGCGTCATTGTCCCTGGAGGATTCGGAAAGCGCGGCGCCCTTGGTAAGGTCCGCACAATAGAGTATTGCAGAACTCATGACAAACCTTTCCTCGGTATATGCTATGGTCTACAGCTAAGCCTTGTTGAGATTAGTCGAAATGTCCTTGGCCTTAAGGACGCAGACAGCACCGAGTGCGAGCCCAAAACCTCGAATCCAGTAATCGATCTCCTCCCCGAGCAGAGGGAGGTAAACGAAATGGGGGGTACGATGCGCCTCGGCTCCCACCACATACATATTAAACCGGATACTCTTGCCGATAGACTCTATGACTCTAAGCTTATCCAAGAGCGTCATCGCCACAGGTGGGAAGTCAATCCAGCCTACTGGGATCGCCTTGAGAAGGCAGGCGTCGTCTTTAGCGCTAATAGCACCGACGATCGTAGGAAGGAGATTATTGAGTTACCCTCCAACTACTTTTTTATGGGTACACAGTTTCATCCTGAGTTTATGAGCCGCCCATGGGCACCCAGCCCACCTTACTTCGGACTTGTGAAAGCCAGTTACGATAAGAAACGTGGTAAGGCGAAACCAAAGTTCTAAAAAAGGAGAGAGAAGAGTCGTTTCAGATACGCTTTACTTAAGCTCCCTTCCTCAAAAAATTTATTAAAACTGTTCTAACGCTGAGTAAAAATTATAAAGCATGAAATTACTCAATCGACAAAGTGCTTGTAGGTTCCATCTGTGAGTTTCCTATAGACGATTTCGAGAACGTCGGGAGGAGCAACCCTTAGCGCCTCCTGGCCGGTAGGCTGCGGCGTCCCTTTGAGTGTCCCTTTCACCCACTGATCTACGGCATAAACCATTAATTCTCCAGCTACCTGGATCGTCTCCCAGCATAATTTCTCGTAGGTATCGCCTCTGTGGACGGGTATGATTTGCCTCTTGATAATAGCACCCGTGTCGATATTGGGGTCAATAAAGTGAACAGTACACCCGATCGGGATATCAAAGTAGATGCTCCACGCTACGCTAGCGGAGCCCCGGACCTCGGGGAGTAGACCGGGGTGACTGTTGAGCATTCCGTCCGGGGGGATAGTGATTATTGCGGGCTTTATTATTCTGGTCCCACCGAGTACTACTAAGTCTGGCTTCAGCTTTTCAAGCAGCTCACGGGAGTCTCTCTTGTTATGATGGGAAACAAAGTACTGTTCAACGTCCTTATTTTTAATTTGCTCAGCGAAGGTGGGCGCCACTGCGAATCCTTTAATTCGGAGGAGGAACTTCTCCCGCTCCTCGTCGGCTATCGACGAATCCTCCTGAATGATCGCTTTAGGCATGAAACCAGCAGCTAGGAGTTGCTGGAGCATCTCCCGACCGTAAGGGTGCTCCTTTAGAACCATGAAGACATAACTGGGCTTTGGCATAGATTAAACGACTACTGAACGAATAAGAAGATTTAGGGAAAGGTTTCTTTGGGAATAAATATCGCGCGAATTAAGTCGTGATAAATTATTTTTTTTCTCCTTTATATGAAATATGTTCATACGTGCATTAGCTCAATTAGATCAGTAACTCTTATAATCAGTTACATCGTTGAGTCCTTCGATTGAGGTTGTTTTAGGTAATATGTAATAATAAATCGTTTAAAAATTTTAAAAACAATTTTTGGAAAAAAATAGGAACAGCGGATTCTATCTCAGCTACCGCGGTGCTTGAACATTCCCTGGAAACCTTTGACTATCTCAGAGAACTTTCCATTCATCTTCCTACCGGCGGTGAGTTCACCCATCGTCCAACCGAGGTGGTCTTCACCTACCTTAATCTTGGCGTCGAGTTCGTTTGTATTGAAGCCCTTCCTCATCCAAATGCCCCGTGTATCCCTCATTATCTGGATCCAGGCCCGCATACTATCCATCTCCTTCAAGGCCCCGCGGATTGTTTCATCACGAACGCTGTCGAGCAGAGCCTGGATATTTTTCATCTGCGTGTTAATTTCCTCAACTGTCGCTCCGTTGGTGATTTTCGTCTTCAAGCTCACGAGCT
>CAZIAF010000012.1:0-13508 GCA_964537625.1 uncultured Candidatus Bathyarchaeia archaeon | reverse complement strand
CAGCTTATTACCTTCAAGGGCTGTCTTCGCCGCGTTTAGATCCGTTTGAGCAAGCTTAAGTCCGTCGTCAATATCTTTGGACATAGACTCCGAGAGGTTATCCTTCACATTGCTGTATACCTTCTTGAGAGTGTCCAGCATCTTTTGTGCACGCTCGATCTGGCTCTCCAGCCTCATCTCATCGTCTTCGTGATCCTCTTCTGGGTTATCTCTGGCGAGTATCCTGAGGGCATTACCGAAGTGCTTCTGAGCCCTGAGCGAAGCCTCTACTGATGCTTGATACTTTCCATCGTCTAGGAGGCTCTGCGCCTCCTCTAGCGCCAACTTACCCGCGTCAAAGTTCTCCTGCGCGGCTCTGGGTGGCTCATCGCCGAGCTTACCCTTTGTGTAGGTCATAGTTCCCTTAGCGATTTTGAGCAGCTCTTCAGCGATCTCTTTGGTCCCAACATTTAGCACTATGAATGTGGTGGACGCGGTTTTGGGGGTGGTGTTTGCGTCCACTGCTTTAACGGTCCAAATTCCCCTCTCAGGGTTGGCCGGCAGATCGTATTCGTACTGGTACTTCCCATCGGCTGCAGCTGTGACTGTGTCTGAGTCGACTTCATCGCCTCCCATAAGGAAACTCAGAGTCACCGGCCCTTCTTTCGATGCGAAACCAGTGACTTTCACAGTGTCGCCTGGGTGGTAGTATTTTTGATCAGTCTCCACCGTAGGTGTCGATGGAAGGGCAGCCATAGCGCTGGGTATGATGGAAAGAAGCAACATCGTTAACATTAATGCAACTAATATCTTGCTTGTCTTCATGTTATCACGCTATAAGATAGTGCCTTTGTCTAATATCAGGGACGCGCCGGAACAGTTTGGAACACCTGTTCCACACGCTTGTCATAGGAACCTTATTGAAATACCCCCGTTGACTGGATTTCATTAGTCACGCTGGGGGTTAGACCGGACATCCCATGAATAAGCTCAACCTCATCCCGTTCCTCATCGTTGCGGTAGTTATTATGCTCGGAGCCTCATACATCCTGAGGGGTGGGGCACCCACAAGGACAGCGGCGCCGACTTACATGTTCCAGATCGTGAATACATATCCCCACGACACGGATGCCTTCACGCAGGGACTGGCTTACGATGGTGGAATCCTGTACGAGAGCACGGGGCTTTATGGGAGCTCCACACTACGCAGGGTCGATCTGAAGACCGGGTTACATCTGAAGAGCGTAGCCCTTCCAAGCCAGTACTTCGGGGAAGGTATAGCGATAGTTGACGACGAGATCATTCAGTTAACCTGGCGTTCGAACAAGGCATTCGTTTACGATAAGGAAACCTTCACCTCTGTGCTGGAGTTCAGCTACTCCACCGAGGGTTGGGGTCTAACCTACGACGGTTATCGGCTGATAATGAGCGACGGCTCATCGAATCTCTACTTCCTGGATGTTAAAACGTTCGAGAGGGTTGGGCAAATCAAGGTCCGAGATGTATCCCCCGTGTCAAATCTGAACGAGCTTGAGTACATAAAAGGTAAGGTATACGCCAACGTCTTCGGCGAGAACAGGATCGCGGTGATTGATCTCCAGACCGGGAAGGTTGATGCTTGGATCGACTTGACGGGTTTACCCGGGCCGGTTCGTTTGGATCCTGATAGCGTATTGAATGGGATCGCCTACGATTCCGTGTACGACCGGCTGTTTGTAACGGGGAAGCTGTGGCCTGAGCTCTACGAGATAAAAGTGCTGCCAGCAGGGTGATCCCCACATAAGGTGGGTGCATCTTCGTGGGCTGCACGCGCGATGATATTGGTCATCGGAGGTCCTTTGCAAAAAATTGCTCACATTTCTACTGGAATGATTACTGAGATTTTTCCGAAAAAAAATACATGGTTGAAGCCTTGCGAGTATATGTTGCGGCGTGTGTTGGGCAGGGATTAATTTCTAGCATGCGACTAGTGGAGAATTCTATTATTCATCCCATATCTCGTAAGAGTGAGCAAACGTTAAGATAAGAAAAATTAGAGGATTGCACCTTTTAATGCGGTGCGACAACTGCATTTATCGTCTTTCGGCATATCCAACAACGCACCCATAACTAGCTTCTTGAAGTTGACTGAGTTAGCTTGCATAGTTTCCATAACCTCATCTGACGACACCGGCTTCTCAGCCCAAACATCATAGTCAGTTACCATGGCTATTGAGATGTAGCAAATCTCTGCCTCTCGAGCCAGAACTATCTCTGGGTACATCGTCATACCTATGATGTCGCAGCCCCACAGTCTGAACATCTTCGACTCAGCCCGGGTGCTGAACCTAGGACCATTTACGCAGACGTATGTTCCTTTCTCGTGGACTGGGAGCTTGAGCTTCTTTGCATATTTGTAGAAGTGGTTATGGAGAGTGGGGCAGACGGGGTCTGCACTACTTATGTGGCATAATTGACCTCCTTCGTAGAAGGTGTCTGGTCGGCTCTTTGTCCTATCGATGAACTGGTCGGTTAGTACGAAGTCGCCGGGTTTATAGTCCTCTCTTAGGCTACCGACAGCGCTCGACGCCACGATCTGTTTGACCCCAAGCTGCTTAAGGGCCCAGATATTGGCTCTCACGTTTATCATGTGAGGTGGAATCTGGTGTCCCCTACCATGACGTGAGATGAATGCTAAATGTCTCCCCTTAAAAATTCCCAAGGTCACGAGATCTGATGGAGCGCCGAAGGGCGTGTAGACTTTGGTTTCATAGCGATCCTCAAGCATTTCCGGATCGTAGACCCCTGTGCCTCCGATTATACCGATTTCGGCTCGCTTCTCATTCGACATGCCTTGAATGAGGATAGTAATTATGATAAGGTTTTACCTCATACCTCTTCGATAAGCCTTAAAAAGGTGAGAAAACAACAGAAGCCGCCGGTGAAAGACATAGAGAGGAAACACTGGTTCCCCTTGTTACTACTGTTAACAATCTGTGTTACCTACTTCGTTGAGAATTTCCTGAGAACCGCGGCTTCAGCTCTCACCCCTGTCTTACTCGTCGAACTTGGTATAGACAAAGGGACAATGGGTCTCCTCATTTCTGCATATTTTCTAATTTATGGCATCATGCAGATCCCCGCTGGGATGTTCACCGATATCTTTGGACCTCGTAGAACGATCCTCAGCTTCACTGCCCTCACAGTCATCGGCGTCTTTCTATTCTGGGTTAGTTATAGATTGGAGCTTCTTTTCGCTGCTCAATTCATAATTGGTATCGGCTGTAGCGTCTTCTATATTAATGCGGTCAGCATCATCACCCATTGGTTTCCACTTGATCGTAAAGCCACTGCGATTGGTATATTGAGTGCATCAAGTGGCCTCGGTAACTTTACAAGCTATATGGGATTCCCTCTAGTTAACACTCTTTTCGGGGGGTGGAGAAATCTATATTTCATAATGGCGATCATCCTGGTCGCTAATTATGCTATGAACTACGTCATTCTCAAGAATAGCCCCGAAGGCAATAACATTCAGGTCAAATCCAGCAGAAACCTCTTCAGATCCTTTTGGGAGGTCGTTAAGGATAAGCGCATGTACCCATTTCTAATCGGGTATATTCTCCTCAGCTTCAGCTGGGTCTTCCTGACCTGGATGCCTCAATTTCTCTTGGACACCAAGAACTTTACCTATATAGAGGTGGGAATCGTTTCAAGTATTGGCACAATAGCTGCTATCCCTGGTTGTATCGCAATTGGGCTCATTTCAGATAAACTCAAGAAGAGAAAGCTCCCACTAGTCTTTTTCTCCAGCTTGTACATCATACTCCTCATCGCATTCCTCTTTGCACCTAGCTGGGTTCCTATTCCAGTCTATGCCATTATATCCGCTTCCATGAGTTTCTCATTATCTCTCTGGGTTCTCTTCTTCAGCATGATCCCAGAGGTTCTCCCCCTAGAGAAGGCAAGCATAGGTTTAGGGCTTATAAACGGTTTTGGTACAATCAGCTTCAGTTTGGTTACTCCTATCTATGGCAGATTGATTGACTTGACAGGAGGATACTTTGCATCAAATATGACTGTCCTCGTTTCCGGTGTAATTATGACAGTGATTATGATTTTATTTACCAAGGAAACCTATAGCGGTCTCAAGAAGAAATAAAAAGGGATAGCATTCTCCTCCAGAGTAATGGAGATCGAGGTAAGAATAAAGGCGCTGCCTAAACTGGAGCAGCATGTACATATTGTAGGTTCAACCAAACCCGAAACTCTCTTAAGTATTATTGAAGACAGCGGCATCAAAACTTCATTTAAGAGCCTCGAAGACGTACGTCGCTTTTTCCAGTACCGTGACTTTTCCCATTTCATCTCCGTATACAGTACAGTCAACGACTGCATCATTGATGAGAAGTATTATGAGAGGATCACCTACGAAATGCTTCAATCCGATGCGTTATGTAATGTCAAGCATGTTGAGGCCATCTTCTCTCCAAATGACCACGTTAGACGTGGTCTCGATTATTGTAAAATGCTAAACGCTATTAATCGCGGCGTAAGAAAAGCCAAGCGTAATCTCGGTATCTCTTGTACCATTAGGGTCGATCTCGTACGTAATTATGGTCCCCAAGTCGGTATGAAGGTCCTCGATTGGATTGAGGAAAAAAGTGACAATATAGTCGCGGTCGACATCGGGGGTAGCGAGAATGGGTTTCCGCCTGAGCCTTATGCCCATGTCTATAAACGGGCGAAAGAAATGGGACTCCACCTTGTCGCCCATGCGGGGGAGGCAGCAGGACCGAAAAGCATCTGGGGTGCTATCGAAACGCTTGGAGTCGAAAGGATTGGTCACGGGGTCGCAGCCGCGGAAGAACCCAAACTGCTCGAAGCACTGAGAACGAGAGGTGTTGCAATTGAAACATGCCCCATTAGCAACCTGAGAACCGCTGCAATAAAAAAATTTCAAGACCACCCGATTAAGCGCTTTATTGAAAACGGTATTAAAGTTAGTGTTAACAGTGACGACCCACCAATGTTCGGAACCGACATGAACAATGAATATCTCCAACTATACAAAGAGCAGAACTTCAAGCTGGTCGAATTATTTAGGATTAGTCTCGATTCGGTGGAGACGAGCTTTTTACCGGAGAAAAGAAAGGAAGAGTTCCGCAGAGAGTTTTGGCGTGAATATGAACGCCTTACAAATGAATGATAAAAAACAGTTAGAAGTTGAAGTGCGTGGCTGAGAAGTCGAGGGGTATCGTAAAGTCCCTTGATAGACCCTCACCACACTGGTGAATTGTCTTAACCTGCTCTTCTATTGTCTTGAAGATATCATCGACATACATAGGGGGAGGAACGGCTCTATTGTATAGGAAACCAGCCGCAATCATTCCACCACCTATGACGTCTGAAACCATGAAGGGTTCAGGGAACATCACCAGCGCTATGCCTAATGAGATGAGGCTATTCCCCGCTCCTCCATATCCGTGGTCGTAAAGCTGGTTAACCTCCTTAAGTCCTTGGTTCATTCCATTTATGATTCCAGCTGTTTCTGTGAAGGCTTGTCCTAGCTCTTTCGAAGCTTTAACTATGTGATCGGTCTTTGGTGTTTCCATTATTTTCCCTCTTTACAGCGCCTTGAACTGGTCGAACCACTTGTCGTATTCCTTCATCATTTCCTTGGAGACGCTGGGCTTCCTGTTGGAGATAGAGCGCTTGAAGTCATTCATCGAGAGAGGCCTTGGCTTCGCTGTCGTGTTCTCAGCGGCGCCCGACTCGAAGAGCTCCCTTATAACCTCTTGGCGGACGACCTGGCAGATGTCTTTGATGTCGCTCCCACTGTATGTGTCTGTCATCTGGGTTAAGACATGGAAGTCGACGTCGGGGGTAAGTTCGAGCTGTGAGCTATTTATCTCGAACATTTGGAGGCGTGTCGCGTAGTCTGGAAGGGGTACCATCACTCTTTTCTGGAACCTGCGGATGAAGGCCCAATCTAGGTCCCATGGCTTATTCGTCGCCGCAACGACGTAGAGGTGATAATTTTTCCCCTTATCCTGAAGGCCATCCATCTCCTTGAGGAACTGGTTTCTCATGCGGACTTCTCCGCCCACCTCATTTGTGTGAACGCCAAGGATGCTGTCAACCTCGTCGATGAAGATGATTACAGGTTTTCCGCCAATCGCGGTTCGGCGTGCGCCACCGAATATCTTGGCAACATTCTGCTCTGCAGCACCAAGCCATTTTGACATTATATTGGCTGGGTCGATCTGTATGAACTGGGCGTCGATCTCTGTTGCAACGGCAGCGGCTAGGAGAGTCTTACCACAACCCGGTGGACCGAAGAGGAGGAGCCCCCTTGACCACCCTAGCGGGAAGAGGTCTGGACGCTTTACGGGGTAGACGATGACCTCCTTAATCGCTTTTTTAGCGTCTTCGAGACCGGCGACCTCACCCCAATGGACATTTGGCTTCTCATCCGGTTCCGAGTCTTCGGAAACTGTCTCCTGAGAGCTGGTCTGTTTGGTCTCGAATGATGTAAATTTCTCTATACCGGTCTCCTCACCATCTTCGGACTTGAGGAACCTTATTCTCTCTTGATAGGTTGTGACCTTCTCTACATAAAATTTATTGAAAGTGTATTCGGGGTAGAGCTTTATGAGTCGAGTGAGTTGCTCCACTGCTTTCTTATAGCTATCTGTTGCCCTATCCTTGTCGCCCATCTTGTCAAATTTAACAGCCTCCGCTGCGTAGCGCATTGCCTCCTGTTCGAGCATAGTTGCTACACTCATGCCGCTACTTCCTCCATTTTTAGTTGACCTTTAGCGTTTAAGGTGTCGAGTATCTTCACTACATCCTCGGATAACATGCTCCAGTCGTTTGAGGTGTCGATAACCGCTGCTTTCCTAGGAGAAAATGTGGGCTCATAGTTGTATGCGACGGCCTCTACAGGTCTCTCTGAAATTCGTGGAGCAATTGTAATCGGTGGCTCTGGGAAACTATCGTGTAGACCGCTCTCCACCATGTTGGAAACCTCCTCTAGGATATCAGCGCTCTCCTGGTTTTTGACACTGAACATCTCATCTAGAGCTGGCTGTCGGAAATCGATGCTCGTCTGCATCAAGGTTTCGCTAGCCATCTGGTTGAGCTGCTCAAGACCCGATGCGAATTGGGGCATTACTTTCTGGACATCCGATGAAACCTCGCGTACTTCCTGCGTTATTGGCTTCATCTCCTGGACGACGTTGTAAAGGTCGAGGAAGTTTTCTAACCTGATTGTAATGCAGTCTATGGCAAGCTGGCTCTTTGATAGGACCTGCTTGATGTGACGGATCCGACTCAACTCATTCGCATAAATCTGGGCTCTGACTGTGTCTTTTCTCTGAACCGCTTTATTGATCATTTCGAAAAGGACACGGTCCCTCTCCCTGAGATTAGAGTTAACCTGATCGAGCCTAAGGCTCTGCTTTCTTAACTCGTTAATCGACTCGGGGGTGGGAAGGATACTCTGCCGGCGGTTCAGGATGCCCAACAAGACACACTCCTTTAACTATGATACTGTATGCACGAAATTCTGCTAGTTATCAGCCTCTCGAAGTATAGGCCACACCCCAAATCATAGTGGGGGATGCTGAAAAAAGGGGGGGAGGGGTAGTTTACCAATTTAGTTCTGCCCTTCTACACCCTGTCGGATAGGCCGCTTCCTAGCTGGCTGCTCTTGCTTCCTGGTAGCTCCGGGAAGGTATCCTTCATCCTCGACTCGGCGATTGTTTGGGCTTCGTCAAGTATCTTGGCGGAGTCCTCGTTCACCGACTCGAAGTTGATTGTCATCCCGGTCACCGCACCTGCGTCAACGACGATACCGCTAAGAAGGTTACCGATCTCACCTAGCTCCTTCTCGGCCTGCGGGCTGATGGCCGCCATGCCTGTCTTGATGTCGCTTATGACACCGACGACTGGCAGGAGTGTGACTGCAACGTCACCAAGCTCCGTGACAGTCTTTAGGCGTAGCGTGATCTGCTCGAGGGCGAGTTTAGCGTGGAAGATCATCTTTTCCATCTTGCGGATCTCTGCGAGTTCGTTGGCGAAGACATTTGCGCGGGCTGTGTCGTGTTTAGCATAGGCATCAACGATCCTGTTGAAGATCGTCTTATCTCGCTCTTGGAAGCGGTTGCTAGCCTGGTCGAGGCGCTGGATCTGCATCTCGATCCTCTTCGTCGCACCGTCGAGCCTTGGCTTGAGAGGCCCAGGAGGACTAACAGCATCCTTCACTTTTGCGGAGAAGGACGGCTCATTGCTCTTTTCCCATCGATTAGCGAAGCTCATATTAAATTACGCTCGAAGATAGAAAGACTTGGAAAATGAATTACACTGTCGCATCACTAATGTAAGGATCCATGTAGTTTGAAGCCATTGTACTGTCGTATTTAGCACGATATTGTAACAACTTTTTAAGACAATGAGAGCAACTATTGCATATTTGATTAAAATGTTTATTAGTTCTATTAATTTTTTGATTAAAACGAACAATTTAACCTTTCATTACTCTTAATATACATATCGGATGTAAACTTCAGCAAGGTTGAATACATATGGCAGGTAGATGGACCGTCTTTGCGGTTTTTTCGATCCTTGGGTTCGTTGGAGGTATACTAGCTAATTGGGCTTACAAGCAATTCCTTCCTATACTTGTGAAGATGTTTCCCGACCTCTTCACAGCTGAATGGTTTCTCTCAGGAATCGGAGGGATGGTGCTGACGCTACTTATTGTAGTCGTTTGGGCTTCCTTCTCTCCTGAGAAATAAGCTATTAGACCCCCGATTTTTTTATTTACGATATTAATTTGCTCTGTCTTTGTGAGTATTTTAATCTTTCAGTTGATTTTACTGGGTTTAGAATGGTTCTTAACTGTGTCAAAACGATCCGGTTAAGTGTAGTCATGTATCTGAGGCTCGATCTCCATGTACATTCCTTTCATAGTGGTGACTCTGTGAACCTTTTCGAGGAGATCGCCCTACGTTGTCGTAAGCTGGGTTTGGATGGGTACGCTTTATGTGATCATGACTCGTTCGATGGGCTTGAGGAGGCGCAGGGGAAAGCTGGAGACCTTATTGTGATTCCGGGGGTTGAGGTTACAGCGAGGGGTGCTCATATCCTCTGCTTAGATCCGAATGAGATTGTTCCATCTGGGCTTTCGATTGCTGAGACTTTGGAAAAGATTAAGGCGCAGGGAGCAACTGCGATCTTGGCACATCCTTTTCGAATTTCTAGGAATTTATTAAGGTTCAGGGAGGCGGAAGCAGCTGGATTCGATGCTATCGAGATCGCTAATTCAGCTCAGCTCCCTTTCCGGATGGTGATGGAGTTGAATAGGGGAATGGCGTTGAGATTAGGATTGCCTCAGACTGGGGGGAGTGATTCTCACATTCCTGAGACGGTTGGGCGGTCGTATACTGTCGTCGAGTCAGAATCGAGGGATCCTGAGAATGTGATAGCAGCGATTAGGAAGGGGAAGACCGAGGTGATCGGCTCAGGGATTGGTTTTATGGAGAGATTCCGTAAAACATGGCGTGTCATAAATAAACACTTGTAACTGGTTATTCAACAGGGTTTTATTCACCTCGTTTATCGTCTGTGATGAGAAGGGATGCCCCGGGTTTATGTCGAGGTTTATGGGTGCAGTGCCAACCAAGCGGATGCTGAGATTGCTTCGGGGCTGCTGACTGAGGCAGGGCACCTACTTGTCGGGAGCGAGGAGGAGGCAGACGTCTCGGTCGTCATGACGTGCGTTGTTAAGACACCGACTGAGATCAAGATTGCTCGTCGACTTAGGGAACTCGTTGTCGCCGGGAGGAAGGTCGTCATAGCAGGTTGTATGCCTAAAGCACTCCGGAGTCTCGTTGAGGAGATCGCCCCAAATATGAGCATGGTCGGCCCTGATGACCTTGTAATGATGCCCGAGGCAGTAGAAAAAACCTGTAAGGGTAGAAGAGTAATTTTTCTCGATGGCTCCTCGCCAAATAGGACGTTGCTTCCCCGTGAGAGGCATAGTGGCGTGATCCACATCGCCCCTATAGCGTCGGGTTGTCTCGGTAACTGCAGCTATTGTATTGTTAAAATGGCCCGGGGTAGACTCCACTCCTTTCCCTCAGAGGGGATCGTCGAAGATGCTCGGAGAGCTGTGCAATCCGGCTGTAAGGAGATATGGGTAACAGCTGAGGATACTGCCGCCTATGACTCAAATGGAGTCAGACTCCCCGAGCTAGTAGAGCGAATTAATGGGATTGATGGCAGGTTCATGATTAGGATCGGCATGATGACACCGAACACGGCTCTTCCCATTATTGATAGCCTAGTCGACTCTTTCAAACTTGAGAAAGTCTTTCGGTTTCTTCACGTCCCAGTACAATCCGGTAATGATGAGGTACTCTCTCTAATGAGGAGAAAATACATCATAACCGATTTTAAGGAAGTAATCGAAGTCGGTAGAACGGCGATCCCTAATCTAGGCATCTCAACGGATCTTATCTGTGGGTTCCCAGGTGAGACCGAAGCGCAGTTCAAGGATTCGCTTAGTCTTGTGGAGTGGCTTAAACCAGATTCGGTAAACATCAGCAGATTCTGGCCTCGGCCAGGCACAGAGGCTGCTGGGCTGGAAGGACAGATACACGGGCGTACCACAAAGGATAGGTCTCGACGCTTGAATGAACTTTGGAGGAGAGTGCAAATGGGCGTTAATAAGCGGTGGATAGGGTGGGAGGGCGAGGTCCTTCTAGATGAGGAAGGGCACAGCGGCGCTAAGGTAGGTCGAAACGCATCGTATAAGGCGGTTGTAATAAGAACTGAGGCTCAACTCGGAGATTCGATAGAAGTGAGGGTAAATAAAGAGGGGAGAGGATTTCTCTTCGGCGAAGAGATGCACTCGCGCATAGACTCATGAGGGTTTATTAGAGACGTATAAGCAAGTGTAGGTCGCGTCTTAATCAGATGAGTGCCGATAGTAGACTAAGAGATTTGTTTGGGTGAGATCGTCTATGATTTTGAGAGGGAGTGCAGGATCCTTAAAGGGGCGGAGTAGGGTGTCAGTGCAGGGTGGCAACGGTAATAAGTGTTCTGAGTGCAACAAATATTCGAGAAACACATTCTTCTGCGCTAAGCTGAGAAAGGTTTTGGATAAGGATAAGGAGGCGTGCACATTTTTTGCGTCTCGACGAATGCTGCGTAAAAAGAGAGCAAGGAAATACTAGCCCTCTAGATTAAAGTATACGCCTTTTAGTGGGTACTAGAACTGAGCTCACCTTCACAGAGTTATATCTCACCGGGCAATATCAAATCTGATTCGATATGATTATCGATATGCATGCCCACATATTTGTTAAGGACGCCCTCGAAAAGATCGCTGAAAAATATACTCCACACATTCCACAGCTTACAATCGATGCCAAGGAAAAGTACTTCATCACCACTAAGGGAAAGCTGAGCGATCCGTTGGAGCCGATGGAGGAGTTCTACAATATAGCTAAGCGGATCACGCTGATGAATGAGGAAGGTGTCGATATTCAAGTATTGTCGGTCACCCCCGGCAACTTCTGCTATGATACACCCATCAAAGCTGGTGAAGCATTGGCGGTTGCTCAGAATAATGCGATAGCTGAGGTTGTAGAGGCATACCCAGAGAGATTCGTTGGTAGCGCTACGGTCCCATTACAAGATGTAGATGTGGCAGTACAGGAGCTAGACAGAGCTATCAAGGATCTTATGTTCACCAGCGTAGAGATAGGCTCCAACGTCGCGGGGAGAAACCTAGACTCCCATGAGCTCTGGCCTTTCTATAAGAAAGCACAGGAGATGGATGTACCCATAATTGTCCATCCGATCAATAACGCGGGCGCGGAGAGGATGCAGAGATATTACCTTGGCAACATTGTGGGAAACCCTTTGGATACAACAATAGCTATAGGCAGTGTTATCTTTGGTGGAGTCTTGGAGAAGTTCAAGAGCCTAAAGTTCTGTTGGGCTCATGGAGGAGGCTTTTTCCCATATCAGATAGGCCGCTTCGACCATGCTTACAAAGTCCGGATTGAGTCTAGGGCTAACATCCCAAAGCCGCCGAGTGAGTACCTGAAGAACATGTACTTTGATACGATAACCCACGGCAAACCAGCATTAGACTTTCTAATCGAGACCATGGGGAGCGGTAAGGTTCTACTAGGGACCGATTTCCCATGGGACATGGGTGAATATGATGCGGTTTCTACCATTGAGAGTTTAGACTTGACTTCGAAGGAAAAGAATAAGGTACTAGGGGGCAACAGTAAAGAGCTATTCAAGATAGGAGGCTGAGAACTTGGGTAGACTGGATAAGGTATTGCCGCCAACGTTTTTCACCGTATAAAGGGCTTGTAATCGCGCACCCACAGGAATGAGTTCGATAGGCAGGTAAAAAGCAAAAAATATTAAATGAATGCCAAGGTCCATGGATAGCAGAGTTGTAATAAATGCTATCCTCTACTCCAAAAACTCAAAGTTTTGGACTTAGCGACATATATTTGGCTCGTTCGCGTCTTAAGGCTAAGATTCTACGCACGCCACTCATCTTTTCGCCGGCGCTCAGTCAAAGAACAAATTGCCAAATCTACCTTAAAATGGAGTGCTGGCAGCTCTGTGGTAGCTTCAAAGTTCGTGGTGCGATCAACATGGTTTCTGCTTTATCCGAAAAAGAAAGGAGCAGAGGGCTCGTTACAGCCTCAAGTGGCAATCATGGGACAGCCCTAGCCTATGCGGCCAGCATATATGGAAAACCACCGACCAAGGTATTCTTACCAAACTATGCTGATCCAAATAAAGTAAAGAAAATAAAATCCTTTGGCGCTGAAGCTATCCTACACGGCAATACGTTTCTAGAAACCCTTGATAGGGCTCAACAATATGCAAAAGAAACTGGTGGAACCTATGTCCATTCACATAGCCACCCTTTGATAATAGCTGGACAGGGTACGATAGGCTTGGAGATAATGGAGGATCTACCAGACATACAAACGATCCTAGTGCCTATTGGTGGGGGAGGCTTGATTTCAGGCGTCGCAACCGCTATAAAAAACGTTTCTAGCTCTGTTAGGGTTGTGGGGGTTGAACCAACTGCAGCACCAGGAGCCTACCTATCTTACCGTGATAACCGCTGCCATGAAAGGATTGATCTACACCCCTCTATCGCTGATGGATTGTTAGGTACATTGACTCCGCTGACATATGATATATCACATGGCTTAGTTGAGAGCGTCAAATTAGTAGAAGAAGATGAAATAATAAACGCTATGCGAGTTTTCCAACTCGATGAGCAACTAATGATAGAAGGGTCTGCATCGGTGGGCTTAGCAGCGATTCTTAGCGGAAAAATCGAAGTTCAGGGCCAGAAAGTTGTCTTGATATTAACTGGACGCAACATCGATGCTGGACGGTATAATCAACTAATCAACGAGAAAAAACAAGGCGTTTGAGTATTCATGGTATTCGCTACTAAGCCTAATCCTCCAATCACTCTCAAATGACATTAC
>CAZIAF010000011.1:6387-23688 GCA_964537625.1 uncultured Candidatus Bathyarchaeia archaeon | reverse complement strand
GTCTTACCACCCCCGATGCCAAGTGGATCGGTGTCTGGGCCAGCGATATCATCAACTATAAGCTCCCTACAGAAAACCTCACCGACTTTGATAAAAAGCGGTTAAACGAGCTCCTCACCGATCCCCGATACAAAGAGGAGCCCTGGAGTAGAGAGATTGAACTCTTCATCAAGATACAGAAAAAAGCCGAGCTCGAGGCCTTCAGTCGTTACGGTCTCACCTACATCGTCGATAAGTACCTGCCGGAGAAGATCGCGGCAGCCCCCGCCTCTTAAATAACCCTTTATGTCATTGGTAGTTAGGTATCGATGTTGAAGATGTTCAGTTTCACTTACACGGATTTGACCACAGCAGTTTTCTCTGTGGCACTACTCCTACTTGGCGGACTCATCACCTTTTACTCAGTAACTGCTGAGGGTGGCTTAGCCAACGCGAAGGTGTTCACACCCCTCGGGATACTGGTTATTATATCCGGTCTTCTTATCGTAACTTCTAAGGAGGATTGAGCGTGGGGCTGAAGGGCATCGTGTTAGCGGGGGGTGAAGGAACCAGATTCAGACCTCTCACATACTACTTCCAGAAGTGTATGATACCCATCGGTGATGAGCAGAAACCTATACTCGATTACATACTTCGTCTCCTGAAATACCATAATGTGAAGGATACCGTACTACTTGTTGGTTACAAACATCAACAGATAGAGAACTACTTCGAACATGGTGAACGTTTCGGGGTTGAGATGACCTACGTTCTCGATGATCCTAACCTCAAGGGGAGCGCCAACGCCATTCTAAATGCTTACAGAAAAGGTGCAATTAGTGACGAAGATACCCTCGTTGTATACTATGGCGACATTATTAGTAATATCGATCTAGGTGCTATGGTGAGCCATCACCAATCAAAGGACGCTGAAGCTACCCTTGCACTCGCTCGTCGCTACAATATTAGCGTCGGGAAAGCTGAGCTAGATGGTACAAGGGTCACTAACTTTGTCGAGAAGCCCGATCTTATGCAACCCGTAAGCATAGGAATACTCACCCTCAGCGGATCAGTCCTCAGGGAAATGGCGGATCTCCAAGCCCAAGGTCAATTTAAGAGCTTCGACCTGATGGGTGACGTTATTAGCTACCTTGTGCAAAAGAGACGGCGTGTTGAGGCGTACCTGACAGACGCATTCTGGTATGATCTCGGAAGCATTGAACGGTATGAACGACTTAGTAACGACCGCATCACAGAGGAAATGGGCTATCTCCTCAAATAGCTATTAAATTCCTTAGAATAATTTTTAAAAGTTACTTAACCGACATTAGCCATCTCTAACAGTCAGTTAACTCACACGATTTTTTTCATTTTTTCCAGCTTAATTCCACAAGGAATTTTTCTGAAGATACTCCCCCAGGAACCTTCCACCAGAGTCACACTAATTATATATGGATAGTTCGCTGCCTATAGACGGATGGATAAGGATGATCCATGAGTAGACTCTTTGGCACAAATGGCGTCCGAGGTGTAGCCAACAAGGATTTAACAATCGAACTTGTAACACGATTGGCTGCCTCTTGTGGTTTCCTTCTAGGTAAGAATATTGCTTTGGGTAGGGACGGCCGCACTACGAGCCCTATGTTTAGGGATGCAGCAGTCTCTGGTCTCCTGTCCATCGGCTGCAACGTCCATGACTTCGGGGTCCTACCTACACCCGCCCTCCAATATGCGGTGAAACACCTCAAACTCGATGGTGGGCTCATGATCACAGCGAGTCACAACCCACCCGAATTCAACGGCGTAAAGGTAATGGCTGAAGACGGTGTCGAGCTCCCCAGATCCGTAGAGGATCAGGTCGAGAAACTATTATTCGATGGAGGCCCTATTGGGGTAAAGTGGAACGAAGTAGGTGAGGTCAGTTACCACGATGCTTTGCCCCTATATATTGATGCAATTCTCTCGCAGGTAGATGTCAAGAAGATAAAAGAAGCAAGTTTCAAGGTCGCTATCGACCCGGGAAATGGCACGGGTACTCTAGCCGGCCCTATCGTTGCGCAGCGCCTCGGTTGCCAAGTTTATACAGTCAATGCCGAACTCGACGGTCGCTTCCCAGGCAGAGATTCGGAACCCCGTCCTGACAACCTCAATAGTATAAGGGCACTCGTTAAAGCTACAAACGCAGATGTGGGTGTCGCTTTCGACGGTGATGCTGACAGGAGTGTTTTCCTCAACGAGAAAGGTGAGGTGCTAGGTGGGGACCGTAGTTTTGCACTCGTCGCTGTTTACTTTATGTCGAAGCACAAAGGAGCTCGGGTCGTGATGTCTGTGAGCTCAAGTAATGTAATTAGTGACGTTGTTAAGGCTGCTGGCGGCACTATTCTATTGACTCGAGTCGGCAGTGTTGACATCAGCCGTGCAATGGTGGAAAACGGTATCGATTTCGGCGGTGAGGAGTCGGGTGGAGTAATGTATGGTCCTCACCACCCGGTTAGGGATGGCTCTATGACTATGGCTCTTATCCTTAATATCATGGCCGACAGACGGCTGCCCCTCTCCAAGCTCTTCGACGATCTCCCTCATTACGCCCAAGCGAAAGATAGAGTTGATTGCCCCAATGAGTTAAAGCAGCCGGTACTGGAAGCCCTCCGGATACGGGTCGCAGCGCCACGTATAGAGACCCTAGATGGCCTTAAACTCATCTTCCCCGACAATAGCTGGATACTCGTTCGTCCCAGCGGAACCGAACCCATATTCAGGCTCTACGCTGAGGCAGACAATCAGAAAAAGGCTGATGAGTTAATCTTCAAAAACAAACAATTAATCGAGGAGACTATAAAAAATCTTAATGCTTAAGGGACCTAGCGAGGTCTAATAGGGCTACCTGAGGGTCCTTCGCCTTAACAACGCCGCTTGCGACTAGAATTCCATCGGCTCCCAATTTCTGTGCTGCAATGACATCATCTCCGTTGGTAATCCCAGCGCCGCAGAGGACCTTAATCTTGGTGTTCACATGTCTAATAGCGGCAACGGCTCCGGAGACAATCTCTGGCTTTGCCTTAGATACACTGATACCTGATCCGATAAGCTCCGGAGGTTCTATAGCTATCGCATCCGGAGAGAAAGCAGCAACCTCTCTCCCCTTTTCAACATTATCAACGCATACTATTGTAACAAGGTCAGTCTCCCGGGCTCGCTTGATCGTTGCCTTGATTGTCTCCAAAGGGAGTTGGCGCTCACTATGATTTATCAAAGTGCCAATGCAACCAGCTTCAGCAACTGACTCGGGGAGGATATGACCAGTGAATTGGCCAAAGCCAACGGAATCAACGTGCTGGCAAAAGATCGGCGTCTCGCTCGCCTCGACGAGGAGCTTAATATCAGCAAGCTGAGGTGCTAAAGCGATGCTTGCACCGGTTTTGAGGTGGATTTGCTCTGCGATCTTCGCGAGCCTGATAGCGTTCTCCCCCATCCCTTCCCTGTAGGTTTTAAGGTTAACTAGGATCAGGGGATATTTAATTAGGATAGCTTCCATAATAGCCTCGTGCAATTAACCGGTACGCCTTTTTTAAGCCTTTCACCCCTGGGGCGTCACAGTTAGTACGGATGAAGCTTCCTCTTGTAGTGTAAAACCGCTCGATTCGAGGTAGTAGCTGTATAGTCCAGAGACTTGGGGTATGAATAAGAAAACATAGGTCGCGTCGCTCAACGAGGCAACGGTTACTTTTTTCGTTTGTTCGAACATGAGCTCCTTGAGACCGGTATTCCCATCTTCCTTGAATATTCTACAGGTAACATTTTGGGTTACAGAGTGAAACCTGGTTGGATTCCTTACGACGATAGAAGCAAAAATTGTCTCACCGATTTGTGAAGTTGTTATCTTTTCCCCCGATTGGCTGCTCCATTGTGTGGAGACGAGGTTATTACTGGGAGCTGAGATGAGAGGATAAGTTGTTGTTGTGAAGGGAAGCATCGACTCTAGGAAGAGGAGATGGGTCTTCACTTTCCCAGTGAACTGGATATTTACCTCCCCGCCATACTTCTCAGCCGCCCTTCTGACTAGTTGCTTGAAGGCATCCTCATCGTCTACTTTTAGGTTGAGACTCCTCTTGAGGAAACTGATGTATCCTACTTTCTCACGTGGGAACACGTATGTTTTACTTAGGACTTTTTCTCCTTCGACTAGGACTGTCAACTCGACATCGGACACCTCTGGTTGACGGGTGACAATTGGGCTGAGGGTTACGCTGATTAGCCATTTCCTGACATAGTCAGGGGTCTGGGTGATCTGTCCTTCGCTTCCGACGTATCCGGGGATGGTGATGGCTAGACCAACTCTGAGCTGGGCGTTGTTGCCCTGCATCGAGTCGCGAAGATATCCAGCGATCTCCTCCTCAGGAACGTTAAGGTTAACTGAGAGGCGCGAAACTTCATTGTATGTACTGTAGATGTCTCCAATTTCCCTTCCTAGGAGAACTGCGGTGAATAGCACTACCAGTTGTATAAGGCCAATGAATTCTTCACGTTTGATTGCCTTCTCCTTATCCCCCATCGATTAGTCCTTGGATTCCGCTAAATATTATTCTTCTGATGGATTCGAGAGAAAGCGAATATTATGATCTGAGGACCTAAAAGCATCCAATCCTCAAATATAACTTTCAAAATAAAATTTCTATATTTAACACTCACACAGAAACTTAATTAACCTGTAGATGTCCGTTACACAAGACAAAAACTCACAGGAAAAGAAGCGGTTTTAAGACTCAACTCAGAGAAGTCCTCTGAGGGGAAGCATCGAATTTTAATAGCTCCATCGAGTTATTCGATCGAAACTTTCTGGAGGAATAATCTATGAAGGACCTGAAAGAACGCATACTGATAACATCAGCTTTAATCTACGCTAACGGCCCTGTACACATCGGCTACCTAGTCGAGGTTATACAGACAGATATCTACGTCCGGTTCCTGAAGATACGTGGCCACAATGCCTTCTACTGCGGCGCCGAGGACACCCACGGCACCCCCATAGAGATCAATGCAGCGAAGCAGGGGGTCACCCCGGAAGAGTTCATCGCAAAATGGTGGAAAGAGCACGAAGAAGATTATAAACTCTACCATATCTGGTTTGACTCCTACTATACAACGAATTCACCTGAGAATCAGTGGTACACTGAGCTGATCTTCAAACGCCTTAGGGAGAATGGTCACATCTACACGAAAGAGATAGAGCTCACTTACTGTGAACATTGCAAGCGATACTTGCCAGACAGGTATGTTAAGGGGACCTGCCCAAAGTGCGGTGCCAAGGACCAGTACGGTGATGTCTGTGAGAAATGCAACGCCGCCTACTCCACCACCGACCTCGTCGAGCCCTACTGTAGCATCTGCGGTAACTTGCCTATACGGAGATGGAGTAACCATTACTTCTTCCGGTTGAGCGCCTTCAGCGACAAGCTCGAGACTTGGTTGAAAGACAATCGTAACCTTCAGCCAGAGATCAGAAACCAGATTCTTAACTGGGTCAAAGAGGGCTTGAATGACTGGTGCATTAGTAGGGATGGACCCTACTTTGGGTTTAAAATCCCCGGTGAGGAGGATAAATACTTCTACGTCTGGCTTGATGCCCCAATAGGCTACATTGCCAGCACAGCTAACTATTGTAAAGGGAAGCTCTTCACTGCTGATGACATCTGGCAGAAGCCAGAGAGCACAATCATTCATTTCATTGGGAAGGACATCATCTACTTTCACCTTCTCTTCTGGCCCGCCGTCCTAATGGGCTCTGGATTCCACGTCCCCGATAATATCGTTGTACATGGCTTCCTCAACGTCAATAGTGAGAAGATGAGTAAGAGCCGCGGCACCCTTCTTACCGGTAGAGAGTTCTCTGAACTACTCGATCCCGAGCTTCTCCGCTACTACTATGCCGCTAATCTCGGTCACAGTATGACAGACATCGACCTCGACCTCAAGACTCTCCAAGACAAGATCAATAACGAACTCGTATCCAACATTGCTAACCTCATTTACAGGACCCTGAGCTTCCTCAACAGAAACTTCGACAGTACCATATCCTCCACACTCGATAAAGCGTTACTAGCTGAAGTTACCAAGAAGGCAGAGGGCGTAAAGGACTGCTACTACGATTACAATTTCCGAGAAGCCGTTGCCAAGACATTGGAGATCAGCAGCCTCGGCAACAAATACTTCCAAGATAATCAACCATGGGAGCTGGTCAAGACAAACAAGGAGAGGGCACAGAGGGTTCTCACAGACTGCGTCAACATCGTCAAGACCCTGACCGTGCTCATGAAACCTATCCTCCCTGTCTTCGCAGAGACCGTTGAGCAACAGCTCAACCTCCCCAACCTTCAGTGGGTCGACGTAGACAAAGAAATCGAGAACCACCGCACAGGCGAAGGGAAGATAATCCTCCGTAAGATCGACCCAATAATCCTCACAGGGGTGAAGGAGCCCAAGAAGGAGCTCGAAAAGCTAGGTAAGAACCACAGTCTTCTCAACCTAAGAGTCGCGGAGATCGTTGAGATCCGAGATCACCCTCAGGCGGACAAGCTATACATCCTCAAGATCGATCTTGGTAACGAGCAGAGGCAACTCTGCGCTGGATTAAAACCATACTACCCAGATATTTCCAGTCTCCTCGGGAAACACCTCGTAGTTGTTACCAACCTGAAACCGGCCAAACTTCGTGGCGAGCTTAGCCAGGGAATGCTCCTCGCCGCCGATAACGGAGTAGATGTTGGCGTTCTAATCGCCTCCTCTTCGAAACCAGGTACTCTAGTTACAGTCGAAGGTGTAGCCGAGTATACAAGCGATGAGATAACCATCGAACAACTCCAAGCAGTGAAGCTCGAGGCGAAGAACGGTAAAGCTTACCTAGAAGGGAAGGTGCTCCGGACGCCTGAGGGTGAGGTCACCATCGATCGTGTGATCAACGGCAAGATTAGGTAATCCTTTGAGTCTGGAATCATCAAATTTTCTTTACACACTTTAAAAAGGACGGTTCCTGACTCCTCCCTAGTGACTATTATTGGCACGCGACCCAGTCTGCGGTATGCACGTGGATGAGAATCACGCAGCCTTCAAGGTGGAGCAGGGCGGGAAGACCTATTACTTCTGCAGCGAGGGTTGCATGCTAACATTCCAGCAACCGGATGTTGAGCTCAAGAAGCTCAGGAACCTAGCTAGCTTCAGCTTGAGCCTCGGTGTGTTTTTGATGGTTATGATGTTCATCCCTAATCCACCCCTCTTCAGCCATCACATATGGGGTTTGATTCTTGCTACCCCCGTCCAGTTCATCGCTGGATGGCGGTATTACCGAGGTGCCTGGGGTGCTCTGAAGGCACGGACTGCGAACATGGATACACTCATCGTAATAGGAACAACAACCGCCTATGGTTACAGCGCCTTCGTTGTCCTCTTCCCTCAGTTGGCGCCCAGCATGGATGTCTACTTCGACGCGGCTGCGATGATCCTCGGTCTCATTCTGATCGGTAAGTACCTTGAGGAAGTCGCTCGTGGCAGGGCGAGTGAGGCAGTGCGAAAGCTTCTCGACCTCCAACCGCCGATGGCACGGATCATTAAAGAGGATGGAACAGAGGAGGAGGTTGGTGTAGAAACAATCATGCCCATGGATATTCTTCGCGTTAAGCCTGGTGACCGCATCCCCCTCGACGGCATCATACTAGAAGGCGCCAGTAGCTTAGACGAAAGCATGATTACTGGAGAGAGCGTTCCGGTCTCCAAGAAGATTAGAGATGAGGTTATCGGAGGCACAATCAATCGTGAGGGGAGCTTCAAGATGGAGGTCTCCAAGATAGGTATGAATACGACCCTCCAACAGATTGTTCAGATGGTTGAGGAAGCTCAGCTAAGCAAAGCCCCGATCCAACGCCTAGCAGACCAAGTCGCCGCCTACTTCACCCCCGCCGTCCTGTTAATAGCGACGCTCTCCTTTCTCGGCTGGTATTATCTGATAGGCGCTAGCTTCGGGATCGCTTTCACGGCCTTCGTCGCCGTTATCATTGTCGCTTGCCCATGCGCAATGGGTATCGCAACTCCAACAGCTATTCTAGTCGGGGCTGGACTGGGAGCCCAAAATGGCATCCTCATTAAGAACGGTGAGGTTCTCGAGAAGGCTCGGAGCCTACAGGCAGTCGCCTTCGACAAGACAGGCACACTTACCAAGGGCGAGATCGCAGTCACCGACGTAGTCGGAGACGCCCCTGATAATTTCCTCGCCAAGGCGGCGAGTCTCGAGAAACTAAGCGAACATCCAATCGCAGCAGCAGTCGTAAAGTTAGCTGAGGAGAAGAGGCTGAAACTCACGGAACCCAAGAATTTTGAGGCCCTTCCCGGTCGTGGCGTTAAGGGTGACATCGCCGGGAAGCACTACATTGTTGGCACCAGCCGTCTCATGGAAGAAATGAAAATCGTGTTCCCGCATGAATTGGAGGTAAAAGCCGATAACTTTTATGATCAAGGGAAGACCCTCGCTTTCGTTGCAGTCAACGGGAAAGTCATAGGCGTTATCGCTGTCGCCGACCAGATTAAGGATAATGCCCCTAAAGCAGTTAAGAAGCTCATGGATATGGGGCTCAAGGTTATCATGATAACTGGAGACAACAAACGAACCGCTGAGGCAATCGCTAAGCAGGTTGGGATCAACACCTACCGCGCTGAAGTCCTCCCCGAGGATAAGGTCAGCGTCGTTAAAGACCTCCAGAAGGAGGGGTTAATCACCGCTATGGTTGGTGACGGAGTCAACGACGCCCCAGCCCTAGCAGCCTCGGATGTTGGCATCGCCCTTGGTAGTGGCACCGACGTCGCCGTTGAGAGCGGAGGAATCGTCCTCATAAGGAATAACCTCGAGGACGTAGCGACAGCAATAGAGTTGAGCAAACGCACCTATAGCAAAATCAGACAGAATCTGTTCTGGGCTTTCTTTTACAACACAGCTCTGATACCTGTTGCTGCTGGCGTCCTAATCCCATGGGGAATACAGATGAACCCAATATTCGCAGCCGGGGCTATGGCGATGAGTAGTATCACAGTAGTAGGCAACAGCCTTATGCTCCGTAGATGGAAGCCAAGGGACTAGCTATGGAAGAGATCATCAAGGAGATAAGAATCACTCGGATGGATTGTCCCACCTGCGTCCTTACCCTAGAGAAGTCAGTTATGAAAATCCCCGGCGTCACGAAGGCGCAGGGCAACTATCTGAAGAAAACCCTAAAGGTCACCTACAATGAGTCGACGCCCCTCACAACCATAGAAAAGGCTATTGAGGACATAGGCTACCAAGTCGCATATAAGAAATACCCGAATCCACTCTCCCGGCTACGAGGCTTCTTCAACCGAAGCGAGTCCAAAGCTATAATGGCCATAATCGACAAAGACTTCCCTGGAAAGGTTCTCCACTCCCCAAAACCTGTCGCCATCTTGTTCAGCAGCGATACCTGTCCTAGTTGCCTAGTCCTGCAGCCACAGCTCAAGAAGCTCGCCGAGAAACAGTTTGGGCGGGTCGACTTCTACGAGATGGATGTCGTCCATACCGAATCTTGGAAGAGCTACGAAATTATGGGGATACCCACCGTTATCGTCTTCCGTGGAGGCAAACCTGCTGAGAGGTTTAGCGCAACAATAAGGATTGACGAGTTGGAGAAGATATTAGAATAATTAGTTATCTCAGCATCTTCATGTCTCCTGGATTTTTTTAAAATATCCACTCTTCTTAACTATGCATAATCATGGGTTAGACAACAACTTTCTCCACAGTGTATCGCAATCCTGCATTTGCCACATGCAGGAGGTGATCGCACCATCAGGAGAGTAATGATTATTCAGGTATTTTTATAGAGCAGCCGCATGGTATTCATCCAAGTTCGGTGTCCAACGTGAATTCACTCCACCATAATGGCGTCATTGTTCCCCCAAAGTACCAGAGACAGGGTCTCACAGTTAATATCAAGGGCCAGATAGTCAAACTCAACGACGAACAGGAGGAGATGGCCGTTGCATGGGCAAAGAAGGTCGGAACCCCCTACGTAGATGACCCTAAGTTTACCGAGAACTTCTATGAGGACTTCGGAAAGAAGCTTGGCATGAAGCTACTCCCAGGCGATGTCGATTTTACCGAGATCATTCGACTCGTTCAAAGAGAGCGGGAACAGAAGCAAAGTCTAACCTCTGAGGTAAAGAAAGAGCAGTCTGTCGAACGGAAGATTCAACGGGAGTTTAATCGGGAGAAGTATGGTTTTGCCGTCGTCGACGGACAGAGGATGGAACTAGGTAACTATACAGTTGAACCCAACAGCATTTTCATGGGACGCGGCCAGCACCCATGGCGCGGAAGGTGGAAGCAAGGTCCTGGATATGAGGACATTGAGCTTAACCTAAGCCCCGATGCCCCGCACCCCCCTGGGAGATGGAAAGCCATCGTCTGGGAATCGGAGAAGATGTGGATTGCTCGATGGAATGATAAGCTCAGTAGGAAGAAAAAATATGTCTGGCCCGGCGACGCTAGTTTCCTTAAGCAACAGAAAGACAAAGAGAAGTATGATAAGGCTCAATCGCTTAGAGAAGAGCTCGATGCTGTAAAAGCTCACATTGAGGGTAACCTTACAACCGAGGATCTGAAGCGTCGAAAGATTGCGACTGTATGCTATTTAATAGACTATCTAAAGCTCAGGGTCGGAGATGAAAAGGATGACGAGGATGAGGCAGATACCGTTGGAGCTAGCACCCTACGTCCAGAGCACATCTGCTTTAACAGTGACGCTTCAGTCACCTTCAACTTCCTTGGTAAGGACTCGGTACCCATGAATATAACAGCCCGACTCCCACCGAAGGTTCTGCAAAATCTTCGCGACTTCTCGACTGGTGCTGGAAATGAGAGCCTTTTCGAAGGAATCAACTCTGGCCACGTCGGCGACTTCCTAAAAGAGATTATGGATGGACTATCGGCGAAGGTGTTCCGCACTCTATATGCTACGGAGGCCGTCAGCAGCAAACTCAAGAAAGAGAACGTAAAACTGGGAGATCCCGACTACGTCAAGCGTTACGCCGCTCTTAACGCTAACCTTGAGGCCGCAATAATATGTAACCATAAACGCACAATCCCTAAGACCTGGGCGCAGAGCCTTCAGAAGAAGAAGGATCGCCTTAAGCAGCTAAAGTCAAATACATTGGCTAACGAGAAGGCGATGCGTCAAAAGCTCGCAGAAGCTGAGAAGAAGTACCGGGAGAAACTAGCTACAACAGAGAAGAAGCTAGAGGAACTCGAATGGAAGACTGAGAAAACCCGGGCAGCCCTAGAAGAGGCAGAGAAGCAGGGGAAAGACGACAAGACGATGAAGAAGCGCTTCGACTCAGCCAAGAAAGCAACGAAAACCCAGAGGGAAAAGATAAGAAAAATAAAGAACAGCTACCTCACAAGCTCTCAAAAAGTGAGGAAACAGGTGGAGGAGCGTAGCGGGAGGAGCAAAGAGACAATCGATCGTATGAGTTTTCAGGTCGAAGCACAAGAGATCACCCGAGACTACAACCTCGGGACCAGTCTGAAGAACTATATCGACCCCCGAATCTACTACGACTGGGGGAGGAGCATCAACTTCAATTGGCGGAGCTACTATCCTGCGATACTCCAGAAGAAGTTCAGTTGGATTGAGGAGCAGCAGGAAGAAGAGTAGAGTTTTTTATCCTCTTCATTTCTGAGAAAATGCGCGCGCTTTCATTAAGCTCCTTTAATAGTCTTGTTTTATTCAAATCTCGCCGGGAAACGAGGTAACTTAATGATCCCACACTACGCATGACCTACCCTCGAGCACCATTCTACAGGTAACTGTCTTAAGTTAAATAGTCCCATTTCTCCCCAATGAGAAACCTTGTTAAACATAAGCTTAAAGCAGGTAAGCCGGCAGTGGGCACCTGGGTGACCGTCGGTCACCCCGACATGACGATGTACCTATCCGATATGGGGTTCGACTGGCTTGTATGTGACATGGAGCATAGTCCATATGGTCCAGAAACCTATCATCACCTTGTGCAAGGGATGCTTTACGCTAGGGACCGGTGCATGCCGCTTGCGCGGATCCCGTGGGTTGATCTGATCTGGTGCAAGAAGGTGCTGGACGCGGGGGCCATGGGAATCGTAATTCCGAGAGTTGAGTCGGCTGATATGGCAAGGCAAGCAGTACGCCTCATGAAGTACCCACCTAAGGGTGAACGTGGGGCAGGTCCTCGCCTTGCCGCCTTCCGTGATCCTGATTATTTCAAGACCGCCAACGACGAGATCCTTGTTATTCCCATGATCGAGTCTGTTAAGGGGGTCAAGAATCTTGATGAGATCTTCAGCGTCGAGGGAGTCGACGCATGCTTCGTGGGACCAAGTGACCTCAGCCTCGACATGGGTATCCACAAGCAATACACAAATCCAATATTCATCGATGCCCTAGATCGCATAGTGGATGCTGGCCACACCCACGGCGTTGCCCCTGGAATGCACTGCTTCGTCACACAAGACGCCACCGACATCAACGATGCTATCAAACGCGGTTTCCAGTTCTGCGCCTTAGACACGGACATCGGATACCTTACAAAAGCCGTAAAGAACACTCTCGGCTACGTGAAGGGTTGGAAGTCAGGCGATGCTGGAGACGTCCCAGACGTCTAACTTTTTTCCCCTGACTATATTTTTCTATGCATGATTAAACCATAATTATAACGGACCCATGGATCATCGCTTCTTGATAACATTACCCGGAGTTATTTTCTCCAAGAAAATCCTTTCCTAAACTAATTCAGGCTCCTATAATGAACATGTTAAACTGACCCCAAAGCATGCGCGGGGCAATGGATATTTTAGGCGCTGCAGCCGTTTCAATTCAAGTGGTATTATTGGTCTCCGTCGATAGGCTGAAGATGAAGCTGCATGGCGTAGAGGAACTGGACGCGTGGGCAGCTGTAGCCATTCTAATCAGAGAAGAGGTGGGAGACTATGAAACATTACTGGTCAAACGGGCTGAGGTGACAGCCGACCCCTGGTCCGGCGATATGGCATTTCCTGGTGGCAAAAAGTCATCACAGGACATCACTCTAAGGGACACCGTCGCTAGGGAAGTCCAAGAGGAAACTGGGATCAATCTTGCATCCCTCACTTATATCGGGTCACTCCCCCTCACTTTCTCAAGCCTAAGACCAAAGAGAGATGTCCTTCCGCTAGTCTACCTCTACGATGGCCGCCCGGAGATACGGCTCAACCCAGAGCTTACCGCCTACAGGTGGGTTCACTTTAAGGAGCTGAGAGAGAGCCGGACCACAGCAGTAGTTAAGGGGTGGGAGGGACTGGTCTTCAAACTTGGAGAGGACGTTGTCTGGGGGTTAACCTACAGGATGCTAGATACACTCCTAGATCTCCTTGGAGAGACTACTCCAAGGCTTTAACCAGAATCTTAGCGACGTCTACAGGCCGTTCCCCTATAGCCGCGCCTGCGCCTCTGAGGGCGTTTATCTTACTCTCGGCTGTTCCAGCGGTACCTTGGATGATAGCGCCAGCGTGGCCCATTCTCTTACCCGGTATGGCGGTGCGCCCAGCGATGTAAGCGGCAACCGGCTTGGTGAATCCTCCTCGGGCGATGTACTCCGCGGCTCGCTCCTCAGCGTCTCCACCGATTTCGCCGATAAGGGCAACGCCTTGGGTCTCGGGATCACATTCGAACCACTTGAGGAGTTCGATATAGTCTAAGCCAACCACAGGGTCTCCGCCTAGGCCAATACACGTAGACTCACCGAGGCCTTGGTTTGTTATGTGGGCAGCGATCTCGTAGAAGAGGGTGCCGCTCCGACTTATGATTCCGATGGAACCACTTCTAAATATTTGATTAGGCATTATCCCCATCTTCGACTCCCCCGCCTTGATTAAGCCAGGGGTGTTTGGGCCGACTACCGTCGTACCCAATTGTTTAGCTCGTGCTATAAGCTCGATTGCATCACGAACAGGTAAACCCTCCGTGATGACGACAACAGGGTCAATATTCGCCTCAATCGCCTCGAGGGTGGCGTCAAACGCAAAGATCGCTGGGACGAAGATTATTGACGCATCACAGCTATGCTTCTCCTTCGCCTCGATAACGGTATCGTAGACAGGGGTACCATCGATCAGCTGACCGCCTCGACCCGGTGTTACACCAGCAACAACCTTTGTGCCGTACTCCTTCATTCTCGCAGCGTGGAACCTACCTTGGGTGCCTGTAATGCCCTGCACAATGACTCGTGTATCCTTGTTGATCAACTTAACCATATCAGTCACCTATAGCGAGTGTGACGGCTTTCTGAGCCGCTTCCTCCATAGTGTCGTTGGTCTCTATTCCTGCCTCGTGAAGGAGACATTTTCCCTCCTCCTCATTGGTCCCCATCATTCTAACTACTATAGGCTTGTTATCCCTGAGTTTCTGGCGGGCCTCGATGATGCCCTTGGCAATGTCGTCACAACGTGTAATACCACCGAGAACATTAACGAGGAGGGCTTTAACCCTACCATCCTTGAGGACGAACTCAACAGCCTTACTGATACGGTCTGGGCTGGCACCTCCACCAAGGTCGAGGAAGTTACCCGCTCGACCACCGTACAGCATTACGGTGTCAAGGGTCGCCATTGTCAACCCTGCACCATTACCGATGATTCCTATGTCCCCATTTAGTTCAACGTAGGTTAGATCCATTGCACGTGCTTCAATCTCCCTGGTGGTCAACTCTCCCTCGAAGCTGTCTAGTAACTTCGCTTCAAGCTCCTTGTGCCTGTATAGGGCGTTATTATCGATGTTGAGCCTGGCATCAGCGGCGATGAAATCATCAATTCGTTCCACAAGCGGGTTGATCTCCGTGAGTTCAGCATCCATATCGTAGGCTACCCTATACAACCTCTGAAGAATATCTGCGAGTTGCTGCATCTTCTTACCGGAGTAGCCCAGACACCTCGCGATATGGTTAGCCTGGAAGCTCCTGAGTCCCTGGAAGGGGACGATGTTCTGCTTAACTATCTTCTCAGGAGTCATTGCAGCGATTTCCTCAATATTCACTCCACCCTCCTTTGAGGCTAGGATCGTATAGCATCTGGCTGCTCGGTCAACAATAATTCCAATGTAGAGCTCGTGTTGGATGGTGAGCCGCTCCTCAACTAGGACTTTCCTGACTACGAGATCCTTAATCTTCATTCCTAGTATCTGCTTGGCAACATCATACACTTGATCGGGAGTATCCGCAGGCTTAATACCCCCAGACTTCCCCCTACCACCAACAGCAACTTGAGCTTTAATGATAACCGGTTTCCCAATTCTTTCAGCGATGTCTTTGGCAGTACAGGGATTCTCGGCGACCATACCCTGCCCGAGGGGGATACCATACCGCCTGAAGATCTCTTTTGCCTCAAACTCCAAGAGTTTCAAATCTAACCCCCGCTCGACAGAGAGAATTTAGGCGTCTGATAATTAACAGTTCCTTATAGACCGCTGCATAGCAATTAATACTATAAAGCGACCTTATCGCAGGCGACGCCTAAACCTCTTATCCCCGTCACCATTATTTCTCTAAGGTGTCGCTTCGTTGATGGAGTATAGAGAGATAAAACCGGGGGTCAGTATACCCATCTTAGGCCTTGGAACCTGGGGGATGGGTGGCAAAGAGACTGCTGATCATTCACGGGACAAGGAGGTCATCACAGCGATTGAGATGGCACTCGACCTTGGCATTACACACATCGACACCGCCGAGTACTACGGCGCAGGCCACGCCGAGGAGCTTGTGGGGGAGGCTATTCAGGGTTGGGACCGAAGTAAGCTGTTCATAACAACCAAGGTATGGCAAAGCCACCTCCGCCGAAAAGACCTCCTTTCCGCAATGAAATCAAGCATCAAACGTCTCGGCATTGACCAAGTCGATCTCTATCTTGTACACTGGCCAAACCCAGACATCTCCCTTCAGGAGACCATGGAGGCGATGGAGGAGTGTGTGAGGTCGGGTTATACTCGATTCATCGGGGTCAGTAACTTTAGCGCCCAGCTCATGGAGAAGGCGCAGGCTTACCTTGAAGGAACACAACTCATAGCGAATCAAGTTGAGTATAGCCTCATGGACCAGAAGCCTCGAATGGAGCTTCTCCCAACATGCCGGAGAATGGGTGTAGGTATTATTGCTTACCGACCCATAGTTAATGGTGTGATCCTTCAAGTCCAAAACAGAGTACTTGATGATATTGCCGAGAGCCACAACAAGACCCGCGTTCAGGTTGCTTTGAACTGGCTGATCTGCCAGAAGGGCGTCTTCACTATCCCAAAGTCAGAGAACCCTGTCCACCTCCTGGAGCTTATGGGTGCCCTTGATTGGAGGCTCACATTAGAGGAGCAGAGGCGCTTATCCGACTCCTTCATATAAGTGACGGGATAAACCGATGAAACCAAGAGGCACAAACGATACTATCGAGTTTCTTCTCAAATGGGGTACCACACTCGGCTTCCACGCTGAGGAAAATTATATGAATCCCGAGGTCGGTACCATCGCCGAGGTAGCTTGGTTTTTCCACCTCGACCAGAAGCCTGTCTTCACTTTTAATGTCGAGACGGATGATCCGATGAGGCTCACTGAAAAAATGCTCCAATGGGCGGGCACATCGACCGAGCCTGAGTCGTGGATGCACATAGGCGTTGTTAAGACTACGGCAGCTAAGAAACCCGCTTTCATTAACCTGCCGCCTAGGATGCGAGTCTTCAACGGAGACGATCAGGAGAATTTTAGGGAGAGCGTCGAGGAGCTTGTCCGACTGGTCACACATCTGTTGAGGCGGTGCTGCAAGGTGGACGATGAACAGTCTTCGGTAAAACTTCTCGTTGACTCGATGGAAGGCTGGCCAAAAGGACAACTTGATGCGCGGATCATCTTGGATGCATCCTCAGTTGCAGTTAATGAAGGCGTACTCGCTTTCGCACGAGAAACTGAGGATGATGAGGAAGCTGAGGAATTGGTGCTCACTCCGAGCAGGAAAGTGGTACCCCTCGACGTCTCCGCGGGAGCTTTCATTTTCGATGGCGCGCTTATCCGGCTCACCAATGCAGCGGGAGACGTTTTCGTTTTCTCCTCAGAACATAGGAATCTTCCGTTTACCTTCCTGTTTAATGTGAGTGGTGATGGAGAAGTAGGTTCAGTAAACCTCTGGTTCGATGCAGACAAATCGAATCCACCTCAAGCCCTCATCTTCTGGGAGATCGTTGAGGCGGCGCGGAAGGTTGGTTGGCTGAAACTTACAGGCTC
>CAZIAF010000011.1:0-6287 GCA_964537625.1 uncultured Candidatus Bathyarchaeia archaeon | reverse complement strand
GGAATATATCGTCATATACGCTGTAAAAACAGATGTTGTAGCTCTAGCGGGGCTCCCCTTCGAGTGCTCTCCTCGGCTTAAAGTGCCACTCGAAGAGGCTCGCAGCGCTAAACAAAGTAACGCTGCTGATTAGGAATGTCACAGGGTAACCAAAAGCGATGCTTATGTTGCCGCTGAGAAAACTACCGAGGAACATTGCGATGCTGTTTATGGCACTGTATATGCCAAGAGTGCTGCCCTGCCTATCTTGGGGGAGAAACCTGTAGAGAAGCGAGTTCATCCCAATTGTTATGTTGGTGTATGCCATGCCGATAAGTAAGTAGAGAAGGAGCGTCACGTAAATGACAGAGTGGCCTATGAAATAGAGGCTTGCTAGGGCACCTAGTAGGAAAGCGATGGCGCGTAGGCTCAAGAACTCTACGATCATCGCGGGATCTCCCTTCTTGCTAAAACCACTGAACCTTTGGCTCGAAGCCAGTGCGTTGATGACTGTGATGAAGAGATCGAGTGCCGTGATCTCCAGATATGTAAGGTTGTTAGCTTTGAGGAAGGGTGTGTAGCTGGTGAAAAAAAGGTTAGCGCCGAGAAAGAAGAGGGCGTTAGTTACCATAATGAGAGGGATGTCTCTAGTCAATGTGTTCCTTGTCGCCTTCACCAACATATTGATATCCTCAGGCTTTGGCACGTGAAGGAAGACTACTGGAAGATGAGCGAGTCGGCTGAGCAGCGCCTCAGGGGTGAAAGCAACCGCTTGTCTCTCAATTGGCATATCTGAGTCCTTCACTACAAATAGCGCCAAGACAAACATCACTGCACTGAAGCCAATCGGTAGGAATGCAACTGCCCTTAGAGGTAGCATCGTCAAAATGATAACGCCAAGAATCAAACCGGAGACCGAGCCGTAGATCATATAACGGAAGCTCAAGGCGCTTCCATCCCCGATCCTGTTTTTTGGCACTGTATCCATAAGTAGAAGGCTGAAAATGGTGGGGCTGAAGCTGCTGAAGAAACTGTAGATGGCATATAGGGAAATTATGGCAGAGATGTTAGTCGTTAGACTTATTGCGAGGACGCAGACGAGCTGACCTGCGGCGCTGAGCACCAGTAACGGCCGCCTTTTCCCAAGGAAGTCGGCGAGTCTCCCCCCGATGAAGGCAGAGGGAATTAAGGCTAGGCTGAATACCGATGCTGCAAGACCAACGCTGAGGACACCGCCGCCGAGATCTAGAAGGTAAAGCTTAACGAAGTTACCAACACCGCTTTGGATAGCATAGAAAGGAATGATGGCGTAGAACCATCGCGGAGTACGGAAGGCGTCGCTCAACCTTTATATCATCTCGCCTTCAGATAGCCAGCCATTACCGGGCTGGGTTAATAAGGATTGAGTGGTCCAAGGAAGGTTGACGTTGTTTACTGGCTGGTGCCCTTAGCCGTAGGCGCGGTAGCGGGTGTTGCCGCCTCCGCTATTAACTATGTCATATTTACAACTTGGGCTACTTTCTATAATGACGCGTTAAAAACACCGACTCTCTTCTATATTTTCCCCTTCACGGGGCTCGCTCTCAGTTATTTCCTTGTCCACCTTCTTGCTTGGTATCGAACCCCTAAAAGCAGCTTTCACACAATTCTTGAGGTCTTCCATCTAACCCCTACGGGGATGATGCCCCGAGAGACCATTGTTAAGACGATGTCTGGTATAGTTACCTGCGTCTTCGGTGGGTCGGCGGGTCCGGAAGGGCCCTCATCGATCCTCTCAGGAGGATTCTCGACTTGGTTGTATAAAGCAACAGGGCGGCGTATGGACTCAAGGAGAGCCTTAATGGTCGGAGTCGCCGCTGGGTTCTCAGCCAGCTTCAAGACTCCTTTGACAGGTCTGCTTTTCGCTTTAGAGTTGCCTTACCGACGAGACCTTGAGAAAGAGTCGTTCATCGAGGCTGCTGTTGCAAGTTCTATGGCCTACTTGGTTGCGGTCGCTTTAGACGCCCCCAGCTTGCTCCCTAATCTCCAACTTGACATTGGGGTTGTGCCACTCGTTATGCTTCCAATCGCAATGGTCTTCGGGTTAGGAACGGGCACTATTGTATTCATCTTTACTAAAATTTACCTGCTAGGAGAAGAGATAGCAAAAAAGCTATTCCTGAAGGGAGGTTATCCTTTAATGCTCATAATCGGTGGCTTCGTTATCGGCAGCATAGGTTATATCTGCCCACAAGCCGTTGGGCCGGGTTACCAGATGGTTTCTCTCCTATCAGGCGGCGCACTTGCATCACTCGCGTTGGTCCTCATACTCAGGCCGATAGCCACAAGCTTCACTTTAACCTTGGGAGGCACCGGCGGTCTCTTCCTACCGACGCTGCTCATCGGTGGTGCATGGGGTTGTATCGTCGGTACATTATTTGCGCCCGGGATGGTTTCGGTCTTCACACTCATGGGCATGGCCGCCTTCTCAAGTGGCATACATAAAATGATGCTTACTCCCATCATTTTTGTTGCCGAGGTATTTGGTGCACACACTATAATCCCAATAATTCTTGCGACGGTTGTATGCTTCTTTATCTCTGGCACCTATGGCTTCTACCCGATCCAGCCTACGAATAAGGCATCGCAGGAAGACTTAGCGCTAGAAAGGTTCTACTATAAGGTGAGTAAAAACACCCCAAAAGAGCTTGAGAAGCTCACAGCGAATGACATCGCTACTCAGAACCCGATAAGCCTTCGCAGTGAACTAACGATCAGGGAGGCACTTGAAGAATTCGGGAAAACAGCATTCCGTCTGATGCCTGTTGTCGATGATGAGGAGCGAGTGATAGGATATGCTGCTTTGGAGAACCTCGCTTTCCTCTCTAAAACCATGCTCGATAAACCTCTCTCCTCGGTCGATCTTAACCCGCCGGTGGTTTTCAACATGGATACACCTATCCTTAAGATAATCGAGATTATGATCAGTAAGCAGGAGGATCACATCTTTATCGTCGACGGAAGAGGTCATCTCAAAGGAATAATCTCGACTATCGACATGACTCGACTGCTGATGCGATATTATGCAAATGTTTAGATTTTCACATACACGCTCTAGCATATTCGTCGAAATCATCGAACTATCTTCTCTCGCTTGAGTAGCAGAGAAATGGGAAATCGACTACACATGTGTTGTATTAATTTATAAGATGGGAAAAATAAAACTAAAATTATATGCCTTACTGTAGAAAATGTGGAAAGAAAACCGAGGAGGACGCTGCTTATTGCTCCTATTGTGGTGAATTACTAGAAATACCTCTTCTAAAGACTGAGCCCAGCCAAGAAGAAACTCGGAGAGTCCGAAAAATTAGGATCGAAGGGTTTGCGGTAATACTCTTCATAGTGATGGCTATCGTTTTAATATTCTTCCAAGAGGTTAAACCGGGTATTTTTACGTCACAGTCGACTCAGACACTGTCAAGCAGCAGTTGGTCGGGATACTCGGTTTCCCAAGATCTTAAAAATCCCCAGGCAAAGGTCACGGGAGTATCAGGGACCTGGACCGTGCCTAAGGTTACGCCCACTCCGGGTTACTCGTACTCGGCAGCATGGGTTGGGGTTGGTGGGCAGTTCGATCAGACCCTGATTCAGATTGGCACTCAGCACGATTCTCAGCAGGGTCAAGTAAGCTATGCTGTTTGGTACGAGCTTTTGCCAGACTATCCTGTGGGAATCGACGAGTTGACAATCAAACCCGGGGACACTATCACAGCAGAGATTAGCCTGACCAATCCATCGACGAACACATGGATGATGAGCATCAGCGATGTGACAACTGGTCAGACTTATCAGAAGAGTGTTGTCTACTTCTCCAAGATGCTTTCAGCTGAGTGGATTGTGGAGCGCCCAACTATTGGAAGACGCTTCGGCTCACTATCGTTGTTCGATGTTGTAACATTCACGAAATGCAGTGCTACTATTGATGGGAGGACAGGGTCACTTACGAGTTTCCCCTCAAGTAAATTCATCATGACGAACAGAATGAACGATCCACTTGTATCTGTTGGGACAATTGGTCCAGATAATGGATCCTTTTTGGTGACGTTTTCGTCACAGAGTTGATCCAGAATAGACACTCATCGTGATTGTTGGGGCAGTTCTCAGCATTGATGCCAACAAACCTGATACAGAGTTTTTGAGTCTTCACAGCTAAAGCTAAACAGATAGTGATGAACCAATAACCAACATGCAATAGAAGGAGGATAAGTCTATAGTACATATCTGAGGATTATGCATCGCTCACATTTACATACATGATAAGACATTAAATAACCATTTCATGGAGAGAGTAATAATGCGCTTCATCATTTATGGGGCTGGAGCAATTGGAAGCATAATCGGGGGCCACCTTTACAGATCCGGCCACGACGTAGCCTTTGTTGCCACTCCGAGGCACGTGGATGCGATAAATGAAGGTGGCCTTAGACTGATAACGCCCGAGGAAACACATGTTCTTAAGATCCCCGCATACAAGGAGGCTAAGGAACTAGCCCCCTTCACGGAGAACGACATCGTCCTACTAACCGCGAAGTCTCAACACACAATCCTCTGCCTGGGGCAGTTGAAGTCCGCAGGGGCTAAAAGGACCTTGCCGATATTCTGTGCTCAGAACTCTATCGTAAACGAATCAACTGCCACACGAGTGTTCGACATTGTTTATGGGGTTGTTGTTAATCTCCCGGGGATATTTCTCCACCCTGGTGAGGTGATTAACCCTATATCAGGAAACTCGGGTTTCCTCGAAGTGGGGTCGTACCCGCATGGCGTAGATGAGCTAGCACGTGAGGTCTCAAGGAAATTTCGAGCTGCTGGTTTTGTGGGTGGCGTGAATGAGTGGGTCATGAAGGCTAAGGCTGCGAAGTGTCTTCTAAACTTGGGTAACTCGATGGATGCGGTGACCGATGGGAGGGGTGATGGGACTGCATTCATGAAGGCTGTGAGGATGGAAGCAGAGAAGGTTTGGGGGTTGGCTGGAATCGAGTGGGAGAGCCTCTCAGATTATGAACGACGAGTCCATGCCTTACGTGGGATAAATAGAATGCCTAAAGGCTACGAAGCTGTGCAAAAACGGAGCTCTTCCTGGCAAAGCCTCGTCCGTGGAACGGGTAACATCGAGGCTGATGCTTTGAACGGGGACGTGGTTAAACTTGGTCGATCCTTGGGGATTGAAACTCCTTATAACGAGGTTCTCTGGAGGGTGGCTGAGGAGGTAGCTGTTAAGGGTGAGAAGCCGGGAAGGTATTCAGCTGAGGATCTGGAGAGAATTATTCGGGGGAAAACATAACTCGTTTAGTAATCATAGTACTGACTTAGTTACCTTGTAAGCAACAGCCTAAATCGCGCAAGTAGTTGATGTAGTAGGAACAGAAACTGCTGCTTTCATCACGGTTAGAAGCCAAGTCAAAATGAACGTAAACGCAAAGTAAAAATATTAATTATACAATTATCAACAAGCGTGTTCAAGTTAAGGTACTAGAATATATCGAATGATAACTTGATTCGGATCGTAAAAAAACCCATTTTCTGAAGTATAGTTATTACCGATTTCTATCTTCACAACCTGATCGTACTGTGGCTCGATGAATACAATGCCTTTATCAGTCGTATTGAATGCTACGACTGAGTGGCTAGTATTTTTAAAATCGATATAAACGTAATACGACATATAACCCACTTTAAATGCATTCTTCTTAACTGTGGCGCTGAAATCATTACAGTTAAAGGTATTTACATCATAAGGAATATTATTTGTCTGATCAGCTGCTATGAAACTTAAAGCCTCCAGATAAGTGGGATCACGGATATTGTAACCAGTTGTCTGAAAACCCGACTTCCAACATTCATTATATCCATTCAAAAATCCCGTTTGGTTACCCGTCTTTAACCCAAGTTTATACCCTATCCGGTTACCGACATCAAATCCCATCTGATACCCGACGGAATTACCCTCTGTATAGCCCGTATTATAGCCAGAATTGTTACCCACTGAATATCCGAGTTCATACCCGATTACCTGACCCTCCTCATTACCAATCCTGTTTCCCTCTAGTAAGCCAGATGAGTAGCCTAATTGGTATCCATTGCCGTATCCGATGTTGTTACCAACCAATGACCCTGAGAAGATCCCGACGATAATTAAGGAGATTAAAACAGCGATTATTCTTTTCTTATTGCGTGGGAATAAACCGGCCTCGATTTTAGACATACAATTAACTACAAGAATGAATTATATTTTAATTAATGCGTGAGCGAGTCTGTTTCTGGTTTTA
>CAZIAF010000010.1:5406-24234 GCA_964537625.1 uncultured Candidatus Bathyarchaeia archaeon | reverse complement strand
GGTAAAGATACCCAACGTAAAGACGGCGTTGCCAAGGTCACAGGCTCAGAGAGATTCGCCTCGGATCTCAGCCTCCCTGGAATGCTTCATATGAGGATACTCAAGTCAAGCCTCCCTCACGCCAACGTGCTTAAAGTTCACACTGAGGAGGCAGAGAATCTTGGAGCATACACTCTTACACCCGACGAAGTCCCCGACATAAAGTTCTGTCCACGTCTCGTCAGCACCCCCGAAGCCACATACAAGGACTGGCGTGTCCTGGCAAAGAAACCGCTGTACGTAGGCGAACCCATCGCCGCTGTCGCTGCGGACACTGAGGAGGAAGCCCAACTAGCAGTTGAAACCCTTAAGGTCGACTATGAGCAGCTCCCCGCCTACTTCAGCGCAGAGGAGTCGAAGAAACCCGGCTCAGCTCAACTCCACAATGCTATCGAGCTTAAGGGAACTATCATCAACCCTGAGCATAACATCGCGTGCACTCTCGACCTTCAGGAGGGGGACACGAATGCCGCGTGGAAAGAATGTGACGCAGTCGTCGAGCGCACCTATCGGACGAACCGAAGGTACCACGTTCAGCTTGAGACCAAGTCGGTGCTGGTGAAACCCGAGATCGATGGCGGAATCAGCGTATGGAGTACCACGCAGACTCTGCATAACACAAGGCTTCTCATCCATGAGATATTCGGTTTGCCAATGGGTAAGATCCGCGTCTACAAAGTACCCCTTGGCAGCAGCTTCGGTTCAAGCATCCAAGTCAACACCATCGTGCCGATAGCCGTCGCAATGGCGCTCAAGACCCGGAAACCTGTCAAGCTCACTATGAATCGAGAGGAGGACATCCGTGACCACGTAAGTTACAGTATGATATTCAGGATCAAGCTCGGTGCAAAAAAGGATGGTACTCTCGTCGTCGGCCATCTCGATGCCATCCTTGATCTTGGATCCCATCAGATTCAGGCGTACAGTCTCCTCGGCTGCATGGCAGGATGGTGGGTCAGCCTCTACAGGCTCAAGGCAAAGAGCTACAAGAGCGTTGGAGTTTACACGAATAAAACCCCTAGTTGCGCGTTCCGCGGCTACGGAAACCCCCAAGTCACTTGGATGGTCGAAACAATCATGGATGAACTCGCGGAAAAGATCGGTATCGACCCCCTCGACTTCCGTCTCAAGAACTTCATCGGTGAGGGGGACCTCTTCTGGGGGCAGGGACCGACAGTGAAGAGCATAATCCAGAGCTGCGGGGTAGAGGAGATACTCAAGAGAGGAGCGAAGGAGATAGACTGGTACAACCGCCCAAAACCAGGAAACCAGGTTGGGCGCTACAGACGTGGTATCGGCATGGGACGCGGCTACCACACAAGCAGCGCTGGAGCACCTATACCTGGCACCGTCATCGACTTTGGTGGCGCCTTACTAAAGCTAAATGAAGATGGGACACTCGATTATGTTACCGCCCTCATGGATCACGGTGGCGGCACCATCGAGGCTCACGCTAAAATAATCGCCGAGGAGCTCTGCGTCCCCCTCGAAAACGTCAACATAATACAGGCCGACACTAGCACTACTGTCTACGACGTCTGCACTCACGCGAGCAGAGGAATCTACTCTGGCGGTGGGGCGGCGCTGAAGGTAGCAAGACAGGTGAAGGAGAAGATCAGGGAGAACGCTGGGAAGATTCTAGATGCCTACCCACATGCCTTGAAGTTTAAGATGGATCCAGTGAGGAAGCAGGGTGTCGTCTACGCAGAGGGCGTCGTGGGGAGGGAGCTAACCTTCAAAGAGATCGCCTACACTATGAGGCATAAGAACTGGGGCACTGTCGCATCTGTAGACAGCTATCGCCAGCCCGCATGTCCGCCCCACTTCACAGGCTACTTCGTTGAGGTCGAGGTGGACTCCTGGACGGGCAAAGTGCGTCCGATCAAGATCATCGCAGGCGCCGATGTAGGCACAGTGATCAACCCGACCCTCGCTGCGGGGCAAATACATGGTGGCTTCGCTCAAGGGTGGAGTATGACCCTTCTAGAGGATATGCCCCAGGACCCTAAGACGGGCGACCTCGTTAACAGGGGCTTCCTCACGGACTACAAGATACCAACGACGCGGGATATGCCCCAGCTCGAGGACTTCAAGGTCTTCTTCGTTGACACCTATGAGAAAACGGGTCCCTTCGGGGCTAAGGGGATAGGTGAGGGAGCGTTAAATCCAGTCGCAGGTGCAGTGGCGAATGCGATCCAAAACGCACTTGATGTTAGATTTTACGACCTCCCAATAACCCGCGACATGATACTCTTAGCGCTTCACCATAAGGAGGGGCAACAATGAGTATAAACACTCATAACACCCACATCCTCCACGCCTTCAAGTATTACGCCCCAAGCAGTGTAGCGGACGCCGTCAATCTCCTCCAGAGACACGGGGAGGAAGCTTCTGTATTAGCAGGGGGCACGGACCTTATCCCTAAGATGAAGGAGGCACTTCTGCGCCCGACACATGTCGTCAGCCTCAAACGGATACCAGAGCTTGCCGGCGTCAGGGAGGAAGCCAAGTGGATCAGGATAGGCGCCCTCACCAGGTTACGCGATATCGAGCGCAGCATCATAGTCACCGAGAAGCTTCCACTCCTTCACGAGGCAGTGACATCGATCGGTAGTGTCCAGATCAGAAACATGGCTACAGTCGGCGGTAACCTCTGTAATGCTTCACCCGCAGCAGACAGCGCACAGGCTCTCATCGCACTCGGAGCCAAGGCGAAAATAGCTGGGCCATCCGGGGAACGGGAGATAGAGCTGGAGAGTTTCTTCACCGGACCTGGGAGGACGGTCCTCGGCAGGGGTGAACTACTAACGAGCCTGACCGTTCCATACTCTGAGGAGGGGAGACGGGGAGCATTCATCAAGCTTGGCCGCACTAGCCTAGATCTCGCAACCGTCAGCATAGCGGTGAGTGCGAAGATGAAAAAGGAGACGGTTGAGTCTATCCGCATAGTCGTAGGAGCAGTCGCCCCCACCCCACTAAGACTCAGAAGCGTCGAGCAGCAAATCGCCAAAAAGAAGCTGACTGTCGAGACCATCGAGAAGGTGAGCAAACTCGTTTCCGAGAGTATAAACCCGATCACAGACATCCGAGGAACAGCCGAGTACAGACGCCTAGCCTCAAAGGGGATAGCGATGGAAGCCCTTACACGAATCCTCGAGGACTCAAGGAGATAGAAGCAATGAAAATTTCAATAATCGTGAACGGAAAGAAAAGGGAATTCGACATCGATCCCAACACTCTCCTCCTCAACCTTATCAGGGATAAAATGCTGCTGACTGGAACTAAGTACGGCTGCGGGATCGGCGAGTGCGGTGCCTGTACGGTGCTCCTCGACGGGGAGTCGGTTCTCGCATGCATGACACTCGCCGTCGACGTCGATGGACGGAGTGTGGAAACCGTCGAAGCCCTCGGCGACGTTGACCGCCTTCACCCAATCCAAGAGGCGTACCTCGAGGAAGGCGCGGTGCAATGTGGATTTTGCACACCTGGCTTCATAATGTCAACGAAAGCGCTGCTCACCGAGAACCCTCAGCCGACAGAGACGGAGATCAGAGAATACCTCAAGGGGAACATGTGCCGCTGTACCGGCTATGTCAACATCGTGAAGGCTGTTCAGTCTGCGGCGGCCAAAATGAAGGGGCAGATTTGAGGACAGCGGCTGTCGTCCTCGCCGCTGGTAAGAGCAGTCGGATGGGGACAAACAAGCTTCTCCTCAAGGTCGACGGAAAGACAGTCCTCGACAGACTTTTAGATGCGTTGACACAGTCCGTAGACACGATTGTGATAGTCACTGGCTACGACCCAGACCCTATCAAGAAGATTGCGGAGGCTCATAGGATCCGTAGTATTCACAACCCCGACTTTGAGAGTGGAATGACCAACAGTTTCAAGGTTGGTCTAAATGTGGTAAAGGGCGATGATGCAGTCTTTCTCGTCCTCGGAGACCAGCTTGGGTTAAGATCCGAGTTACTAAAGATGATGCTCGCAACATTAGAGGACCTCCCAGGAACCCTCATCGTGAGCCCAGTTCACAACGGCAGGAGAGGTCACCCAGTCCTCTTCAATGCACAGCTCTTCGACGAGATCCTGAGTCACACAGGGACCTTGAAGGAGGTCGTTGACGGTCATGCCGAAGCTCACAGCATGGTCGAAGGCGGCGAGTGGAGCACTTACGATTTCGACACTCCTGAAGACTTCGATCGCATTAAACGCCTCTTCAGAAAGAAAGCTTAAGCCTAATTTTCAGAGCTCTCAAATCACGGATGCCGTCATACAGGTGAGACTATATCGCCTACCTTCTGCATATGCAGCCAAGCCTTCGCCCAAACCTATTGGGAGAATGTGCTCGGCAGGTCGGTGAAGGTGGAGCTTCTCCACTCGTGCCTCATCGGGTACGCGCCTGTACCCGAAGAATACCTACGGGGAGGTGATCTTCGTTACTATGAAAAGTCCCTTAGAGACTTGTTGATCTAATCGGTATAAGAAAATAGGCTTCAGTCGCGCTTCGTCTTGATCATTTCGGCTACGATGCTTACACCAATCTCCTCAGGTGTCTCGGCGTTAATATCGAGGCCTATAGGGGCGTGTATTGCCTCCAGTATCTTCTTATCGTATCCCTCCTGTTGGAGTTGATCCTTGTGCTTATGTGCCTTGTTTGAGCTGCCTAGTAACCCGACGTAGGCGGGGCGAGCCTTTAAGACGTGACGTAGAGCAGCGAGCTCGAAAGGGGTCTCCCCATGGAGGATAGCGACGAAGTCGGAAGGCCGTATCCTAAACCCATTTAGGGACTCCGGATACTTGTCGTTTACCACCGTCATCCCGGGAAAATACTTATGCTTCGCTGTCTCAGCGTCATCAATGATCGTTACCTCGAACCCGCAGTCCTTAGCGTAACGGGCGACGGCTTGTGCGATCCAGCCCGAACCAATTATAATGAGCCTCGGCTCTGGTTTGATTATATCCATGAAGACCTTTACCTCTCCTCCGCATATGGAATCTATTGATATCATTCCCTCTCGGGGGGGGATGCCTAGGGCGAAGTGGATACTACGTGGCTTTCCCTCGGTGAGAGCCTCAAGGGCGTGATTAACGAGCAACCTCTCCATACCTCCCCCGCCAATGGTGCCTAGAGCCTTCCCGTCGAAAGTGACTAGCATCTTTGCGCCAGGCTCCCTTGGACCTGACCCTTTCTTCTCGACGAGTGTACAAAGGACCACACTCTGGCCACGGCTCAGGAACTCAACAATCCTCGAGACTATCTCGGGGTCGCTCATCCAAATGAGTAAAGACAACTCTACTTAAAAGGGCTAATATCGCCTCATGAGGAGGTCACACATTAGTTGAGATGCACATGGGGTCAGTCGGGGGCTATCCGCTCAGCTGCATCGAGTATCGCCTCAATGATAGCGACATAGCCGGTGCATCTGCAGATGTTGCCCTCAATCCCGGTCTTAATTTCCTCCTCAGAGGGGTGGCGTTTGTCCCTGAGCAAAGCATAAGCACTCAGCAACATCCCCGGTGTACAGAAGCCGCACTGGACAGCACCATTCTCCATGAAGGCCTCCCGGAGTTCCTTCATCAGAGGGTTTTCAGTGAGACCTTCTACGGTGCAGACGCGGCAGCCCTCCACCTGGGGGGCGAGCACAAGGCATGAAGTTACTGGTGAGCCGTCGAGAAGCACAGTACAGGCACCGCATTCGCCCTGCTCACATCCCTTCTTAACGCTGGTGATACCCAACTCGGTGCGTAGCATCTCCAGCAGAGTCATCGTCGCAGGCGCCTCGACTGAGACATTCCGGTTGTTGAGCTCAAAGTTTACCATTAGAGTGCACCTCCCGTGCGGGTCCATGCTTCACGCATGGCGCGCTTGACGAGGACCGCTACCATATCCCTCCGATATTCAGCGGTACCGCGAACGTCGTCGATGGGCTTAACATTCTCCATGCATGTCTTTGCGACGGTATTCACGAGCTTTTCACTCATCTCCTTTCCTCTAAACTCGTCTTCTACATTGAGGATCCTGAGGGGAGTCGGGGCGACGCTGCCTAGGGCGATCCTAATCTCCTTGAGCTTCTCTTTCTCACGCTCAATGTAAACCGCGGTATTGACAACGCTTAGTGTGAAGCCCTTTCTTCTACCGATCCGCTGAAAGCTACTAGCTGCGCTCTTCACGATTGGGAACCTCAGACTGGTTAGGAGCTCAATTGGCTCCAGGATCGTCTTTTTAGGTCCTGCGAAGACGTTGTGGAGAGGTACCCATCGGGCATCATCGAGACTACTCACCTGCGCTTCTGCTGCGTGGACGAGAAGCGGCGGAGCCGTATCGGCAGCTGGCGAGGCGTTGCATATGTTGCCGCCCACAGTGCCACGATTCCTGATCTGAACGCTGCCGATCCACCTCGCTGCATCATGAAGGGCGGGTGCCCTTTCTTCTATGAGCTTTGACGTGAGGATCTGAGCATGGGTTGTTGTAGGCCCTATTAGGATCTTGTTGTTTTCCTCCATTACTCCATTGAGCTCTTGTATCAGACTCAGATCGACGAGGTTCTTCGATTTACAACCGAGGTCCTTGAAGGTTGGGATAAGGTCGGTGCCACCTGATATGGGTTGGGTGTGTTCGAGGGTTGCCATTATCTCGAGAGCACCGACTAGCGTCCGAGGCCTCAATAATTCGAATCCTTTAAGCGGCTTCATTTCATACCGGCCTCCTTGAGCGCCTTATGCATTTTGTCAGGAGTAATGGGTAGGGTATTGAACCTGAGCCCTGTAGCGTGTGATATGGCGTTTACCACAGCGGGGACGATACTGATTATACTCGGCTCCCCGACGCCCTTTGCTCCGAAGGCTGAGTGCTTGTAAGGTTCTTCAACGATAATTGTATCATCGATCACTGGTGTATCCATGGCGGAGGGTATGATGTAGTCCTTGAATCCAGTGGTTATAACTACGCCGTCCTTGAGCTGAAGGTTTTCCATAATGGCGAAGCCAACGCCGTGACTGATGGCGCCGTGGATTTGACCGTCGACCAGCAAAGGATCGATTGCCTTCCCCACATCCATTGCCGGCCAGATCTTCGTTACCTCGATCTGACCGGTCTCGGTATCAACTTCGACTTCAGCCACGCTAGCGGCGAAGGTGTAGACCGAGTAGTTGACACCGAGCCCGGTCTCCGGATCAAAGAATCGCTTAGGTGACGCATAGAAGCCATAGCTGCCTGGGTTTTCGCCGCGCGCATGCATCTCCCCAGCGAGTTCTGCGAAGGGAATCTTTGTTGCTGACTTCTTCTTATTGTAAGCAAAGCTGTCTCGGAGCTCAACTTGAGCTTCGATGCAGCTGAGCATGTCGGCGGCGACCCTGACCATCCGCTCCCGGAGCTTGATAGCGGCATCCGCTGCAGCTGTGCCACCCATCATTAGACCTCGGCTGCCGTGGGTTGGCTTCGCGTCGGGAGTTGAGTCTGTGTCGGGTTGCTCGATCTTGATAGATTCGAGGCTGGCGCCAACGATCTCGGCGACTATCTTGGCGTGACCGAAAGGGCTACCCTGCCCTATCTCGCAGATACCTGTACGATATGTGAAGCTGCCGTCCTCGTGGATCATTAGGCTCGCTGCACTCCAGTCAGGGGTGCTCCGACTCGTGCTATTGCCGTGGTAGGCGCAGCCAACTCCCCAACCCTTCACCTTAGTGCCATTCCAGATGGGCTCCCGGTGCTTCGCCCACTCAGATGCTGTGGCGACCCCCATCAGACACTTTTCTATGCCGACGCTGTTATCCAGTAGCTGGTCGCATGTAGTTTTGGAGCCGACTCGGAGAATGTTCTTCAACCTGAAGTCGATGGGATCCATCCCGAGTTTGAGTGCGAGTTTATCGACCTGTTGCTCAGCTGCGAAGTGAAGGGCGAGGTTCCCGAAGCCGCGGTAGCTGCCGCCATAGACTTTGTTTGTATAAACAGCTCTACCATTCACTGCGACGTTTTCGACCTCGTAGGGTCCACATGCGTGGGCGGTCTGTCTCCAGAGCCAGAAGGGGGCCCTGTTAGCATAGGCACCGACCTCGAGTGTGATGTCCACCTCGACCGCGGTTATCTTTCCGTTCTTGTCTGCCCCGCTCTTATATTTGAACCTGACCGGAAACCTCTTTGGAGTTACGGAGATAACCTCGCTCCTGTCCATAACGTAAGCGGCTGGTTTTCCGGTTTTAATAGCCGCTAGAGCAGCGTAGGCACTTATGAGGGGACCGGTATCGTCTTTCTTCCCGAAGGCTCCGCCGGTTAGCGCCTGGATTATTCTAACCTGATTGAGGTCCCAACCGAGGATCCGCGCGACCTTCTCCCTTACGAGGTGTGGGCTCTGCATGCAGGCAATAACGGTAACCTTTCCGACACCATCGGGGACCGCGTAGGCAGCCTCAGGTTCTAAGCACATGTGCTCTTGGAACGGTGACCAGTAAGTATCCTCAACGACGACCTCTGCTTGTTTCCAGCCGTTCTCAATGTTACCCTTATGGATCTTTGTTTTCACAGCTACGTTGCTTTCTTTGTGTATAATTGGAGCCTTAGGGTCCAAAGCGGAGTCGATGTCGAATAACGCAGGCAGATGCTCATATTCGACCTCCACAGTCTCCAGCGCCTCCTGGGCTACGTCCTCATTACGAGCGCATATTATCGCAATCGGATCACCAACGTAGTGGACCTTCCGGTCGTTGAGGAGGGCCTGCTCAGGCAGTGCGTAGCCGATCTCGTTTTCACCCGGAACGTCCTTCGCGATGAGGATAGCTGTTACCCCCGGCAACTGTAAGGCTGAGGATGCATCCACGCGTTTCAACAGAGCGTGTGGCTCAGTACTTCTTAGCACCTTTACGACCATCGTACCTTTTGGGATATAGTCAGAGGTGAAACGAGCCCTTCCTAAAATCTTGTCGAGGGCATCGCTCCTAACCGTCTTCCTCCCTACAACGAAGTACTCTTCCCGGTTCAGGAGGTTGCCAAGGATCCTATCATAACTCATGGGAGCCAACCGCATTACAGTAGAAATACTCAGGGGATATTTAGAACCTATAGCTTAGCAGCCTTGGAGAAGCCTCCAGATGGCCTCCGGATCCCCAGCTTCTAATGTAAATATCTGCCGAGCTCTCCCATTCAGGAGGTGTTTTAACTCCTCGACTTTATCGTTTCTGCATAGAAAAATGGCTGATCCGCCGAATCTCAGCGCTTTAGCGACCTTGACAACGCCAACATAGATTCCCATGCCTTTGGATTCGAGGCGACCATACTCGTCTACGAAGACTATGACCCCGTCCCTCAGGGACTCGGCAGCGTGATGGAGCACCAGATTGGCTTTTTCGAATCCATGTTTGGAAAATGTGAATACAGGATTTCCGTGAGTTTCCCACTCCTCGTCCTGGGTCTTCTCTGCAGGTTTAACTAAGGGAAAGGTATTGCCAGTCTCTAGATCGACTAAGTCATAACGGGGGAAAGTATCTCCCTCGATCACCCTCCGACTCAGCACTCCCATCACTTTGAGCCCTTCATTTCTAGCTCTCTCTGCTATGGTGAAGGCGGTAGTGGTTTTACCTCCCCCAATGGGGCCGTAGAGGATGACTGCGCATCTCATTTCGACTAGATGGAAACCAGACGCAGAGAATAAGAACCCAGCGACCCTAATCAGAGATAGAGCCACCATGAACGGCTATGCTAGGAGCAAGATCGTTTGTACCATAGGGCCAGCAAGCAGGCGCCCGGATATCATGAAAGAGATGGCGACTGCAGGTATGGATGTCGCTAGGGTCAACCTCAGTCACGGTAACCTTGACGAGCATAGAAATACCATTAGGGCGATTCGGAGCCTTAGCTCGGTCGCAGTTCTCGTAGACCTCCCAGGCCCTAAGATCAGGCTAGGTGAGTTAAAGCAGCCTGTTCAGCTCAAAAAGGGTGACGCCGCCAGATTCACCACAGAAGTTATCGTTGGGGAGGGCAATACGTTTCCTATCAACTATGACAAGCTCCCATCTGAGGTCAGAGCTGGTGGGCATATCTTTATCAACGATGGTCTAATTGATGTCGAAATTACCAAGGTTGACAGTGACTTTCTTGGTTTTGAAGCAAAGGTCGTCAGCGGTGGAGAGGTCACGAGTCGCAAGGGCGTCAACGCTCCAGGAGCGAAACTCAGCCTTCATCCACCAACGGAGCAGGACATTAGAGGGATCGAGTTTGGCGTTCAGGTTGGCGCTGACTGGTTTGCTGCCAGTTTTATCAGGAATAGGAAAGACGTTGAAGCCGTCAAGGAGGCGATCAAGGAAGGAGAAGGCGACCAACCCGTCATAAGTAAAATAGAGCACGGTGACGCGATCACGAATATCGATGAGATCATCGATGCCAGCGACGGCGTCATGGTAGCCAGAGGTGATCTCGGCATCGAGGTGCCGCCATGGGACATCCCGCTCTTACAAAAGAAGATAATCACTAAATGCTATGAGGCGGGTAAACCGGTAATAGTCGCTACCCAGATGCTGGAGTCGATGGTGCAGAACCCCCGCCCAACGCGCGCCGAGGCAAGTGACGTCGCTAACGCGATCCTAGATGGTGCTGACGCTGTGATGCTCAGCGAGGAGACTGCTGCTGGCGCTTACCCAGTTGAGGCAGTGCGTATTATGGAGAGCATCAGTCGTGTAGTGGAAGCAGGCTCAAGCCTGAGGAGAGTACAGAGGCAAAGGGAGGGGCAACCAATCCCTGACCTAATAGCTAGCCTCGCATCGCAGGCGGTGGAAGCAATCAAGCCAGCTGCAATATTCACTGTTACCAGAAGCGGCTTCACAAGCCTTATGGTAAGTAAATACCGACCAAACAGCCGCATCTTGGCAGTCACCCGTGAAGGAAAAGTAGCTCGTAGGATGCGCTTATACTGGGGAGTTGAACCCCTAGACGTCCAGTGGAGCGACGATAGAGATGAGCTCATCGTTCGAGCGGTGAACCGAGCGCTACGCGACGGCTTTGTCCGGGAGGCCGATACCGTCATGGTTGTCTCTGGTTCAACCCTTGAGGCGCCTGGTCGGACCAGCACCCTTGAGATCCTTCGGATACGTGACGTCCTCTATCACGCTGGGAGGAAGGACTGATGCGATTAGGGCTGATATCTGACACCCATGACAATATCCCTATGATCAAGACAGCGATCCTGCGACTAAACGAACTCGAGGTGGACCTTGTCCTTCATGCTGGAGACTATATTAGTCCATTTACAGCTAAACCCTACGCCGAGCTGAGGGCAAAGATGATCGGCGTCTATGGCAACAACTGCGCCGAGAGAGAGAAGCTCAAAGAAGTCTACGCTGCAGTAGGAAAGGAGATCATAGGCAACTTTGCTGAGGTCAAGGCAACGGGCATAAGGATTGCCCTACTTCACGGCCATGATGAATGCCTCCTACGATCCCTCATCGAGCACGGAGGCTACGACGTAGTCGTCCATGGCCATAATCACCAAGCAAAGATCAGCAAACAGGGAACCACCCTCATCGTGAATCCGGGTGAGGTCTGTGGTTACCTCACTGACAATCACAATATTGCAATCCTCGACTCGCTGACCCTCGAAGCCGAGATCATCGACATTAATGAGATGAGGAGCAAGCATATAGGAGAGAGCTAGTGCCGTCAAACCCCAAGTAGCCTAATCTTCGCTGAGCTCATTGAGGTCTTCTACATCGATAAGTCTCAGTAAAAGTTGAGGATTTTATAAAACTCAGCCACGGATTCTCTTATGTAACTCTCGTCAACCTTTCCGAGTGGAGACGTAGTCTCGAAGACTCGGCTGGGTATTCTCAACTCATCTGGCTTGAATCCTTCCATGAACTTGAACTGGTTCTTCTCCCTGAGTATCTCGAGACTTATCCTGTCCAACTCCTCGGATGTGATCTTGTGATCGGCAGTCTCAAGGGTCTTTATGACGGTATCCTTGTCGTATATTCCTCTGGCGAAGTAGCAGACTACAAGACTGCTCAGTATCTGCCGCCATGCCTCTTCCTTGAGGAGCTTCTCAGCCACCACCCTAGCGTCAGGGAGCTTATCCTTGAGGGCGGCCTGGTCTATGCTGTAGCCTGCGCCGTCGAGGTGGCTGTGGCGGGCGCCTGTGAGGTAACCGATGTAGCCGACTGGGCCAGTATGGTAGCCGGGCATTTCGTTACCACCGAATGCGAGGGCGAAATCGGACCCTCCGTAGTGTTTGGAGGCATTTTCCACACCTAAAGCGAGTGTTGTATAGAAGTCATTCGGTTGCTTGACGAGGTGCTCCAACACTTTGATGTAAGTGTTGGCGTCGCCCCACTTGAGCGAGAGTCCTAGAGTCTCCGCCTCCGTGATTAGTCTATTCTCCTGCGCCTCAGTCGCCCAAGCGAGGATAACTCCTGTGCTCATGGCATCGAGTCCCCAGATCTCGACGTGATCGATGAGGTGAAGCATCGCCTTCTCGTCGAAGACGCCGAGCATAGAGCCTAAACTGTAGATAAGCTCGTAATCATAAGGGATCATCGTGGTCTTGTAGAAGTATGGTTCTCTTTCATAGGGTTCTCTGAGGGCAGCTATATGAATACAAGCAACCGGACAGTGGGCACAGGCGACGCGGCGACCAAGGTATTTTTCCGCTAGATTTTCACCGGATATGTTTTCAGCTTGAGTTGATGTAGCTGTTTTTAGGTTCATTGTGGGCAACCCCTTCTGAAGGTTGAGTGGCATTAGGTTCGATGATGTGCCGATGTCGTGGTATTTCTTCATAACAGGTGACTCTACGGCACGCTTGTAGACAAAGTCATAGGTATCTCGGTACTGTTTCCTGTTCGATACCTCGAAGCCGAGGTTACCCGAGATCGTGATAGCCTTAAGCTTTTTACTACCAAAGATGGCACCGAGACCTAAGCGGCCGAAGTGGCGGTATGTCTCTGTAATTACGGAGGCATAACTGACGAGTTTCTCTCCAGCAAGGCCAATCCTCATGATTGTGCGGATTCCAGCGCCTGACTCCAGCTCCCTGATTATCCTGCCTACTGTTATGCTGCTAGCTATTCCCCAGATGCCGGAGGCGTCCTTGAATTTAACGTCCTTGTCAGAGATTGAGAGATAAATGGGCGTCTCGCTCTTGCCTTTTAGGACGATAGCTCCATACCCGGCTGAGCGGATGGCGACTGCGCTACGGCCTCCAGCGTGGCTTTCACCCAGATTCCCCGTGAGGGGGGACTTGAACATCGCTACTGTTTTGGAGGCGAGGGGGTAGAGGCCGACGAGAGGTCCGACGGCGAAGACGATGGGATTATCGGGGCCCAGTGGGTCAGCACCCTTTGGACAGTTTTCTCGTAGGAGGTTAATCCCGACGCCGGCGCCGCCTATGTAGTATTGGAAGAGGTCTGACCTATCCTCGACGGAGAAAATGCGTCGTTTGAGGTCGATGTATAGGACTTGTGTTGAGAGCTTCATTTCGTCTCAGTCTCCTTCATAGCTAGTACCTCGTGGGGGCAGTAGTCAATGCAATAGCCACAGTGAACACAGATGTCAGGTTTGTTAGCCTCTTGATCCCAGAAGACAGCTTTAACGGGGCAGGCGTCTCCACAGCGACCGCAACCGATGCATTTGCTAGAATTGAGTACGACTCCACCACCTTTCCGGGGCATCAATGCATCAACGGGACATACCTTTAGACAAGGTGGGTCGGGGCACGCCCTGCAGACAATGACGATGAAACCCCTCTCGACCCCCCCAGCTGACTTGACCCGTATCGCTGATTTAGCGAGGCCACCTTCACCGAAGCGTCTACTGCAAGCGAACATGCATAGTTGGCATCCTACGCATCTATCAGCGTCCACAACGTTCAGTCTTGTCATTGATTCATCTTGCAACAATCCGCCTCTTTTATCTTCCCATTATTCCATCTATACCTATGTCGTTCGTATGCTAGTTGGTTTAGAATCATCACAAATCATAAGCATAATCTCCATTGAAGATGGGTTGAACGTTAAGCACGTGCTTTACAAACTCAACCCTAGACTAGATACAGGCCGAACTAGCTATTCACAGCCACAGAGAGGACCTGGGAGAAGACGATCCAATCCACTCACGCGCGCGAAGTGAGGAAAGTTAAGAAGTCGAGATTGTTACTCACAGTTAAAGAAAGGAATGCGGAAAGTTCGAGATAGATCCTTTGAGGATCTATACATTTACACCACAGAAACGGCGGATAACGAGTTCCTGGACCTTAGCGGCGTCCATCACCGTTTTTAGGTCAACCCACTCAACTGCTGAATGTGCTCCGTCTCCCGCAGGACCATAGGATACAGCGGGTATGCCTTTTTCCCATATTATTTGCGTGTCGAGCCAGCCAGAACCGCCGACGAAGATGGGCGTAACTTGGATCGCCTCTTTGCTGCAGGCGACGATTGTCTGACAGAGCTCTTCTTTCTCGGGAACATCCATAGGACTGCGGTAGAAAGTGATCTCATAACTAGCGCTGAACTTAGGGTCTGTGTCGGCCACTTTCATAAGAAGGCTCTCTATCTCCTCCTCAACTTTCTTCTTATCCTCACCGGGGATTAGACGTCGCTCTATTCGTAGAATGCATTTGTCGGGATAGGTGCTAAGCTCCAAACCGCCTTTGATAATACTGGCGTGGACGCTGCCAGGGCCTACCATTAGGTGCTTTTTTTTCTGCAGCTTCTCTCCGAGTTCCTCCAAGCCCGTTAGTACCCTACCCATCTTTGAGATGGCGTCTACGCCGACTTGCCAGGCGCTCCCATGTGCAGCGACTCCCTTGCTCTCAATATCTATCCAAGCGAAACCCTTATGGCACCTCTCGATCTGGAGAGCGCTTGATTCCCCAACTATCGCTGCATCAACCCAGGTCTTCTCCATCAACCTCTCGGTACCGATGCTCGCGTATTCCTCGTCGCATACTCCAGCGACAACTACATCTCCCCTGAGTTGTGTCCCGGATTCCACGATAGCCTTCAATGCAGCGAGACTTGCGACGAACCCTCCTTTCATATCGAAAGTACCTCTGCCATACATGCGTCCCTCCTTCACTACCGGTTTCAGGGGATCGATCGTCATGTACTCGTAACCGACTGTGTCGGTATGGCCGTTGAGCATCAAAGATTTACCTTCTCCGCTTCCCTTGAGAACGCCGATGACGTTACACCGCCCCTTTTCCACCTCATCTACTCTCGCTTTTATACCGATGTTCTTCAGCCAACCAGCAAGGTATTCAGCGATCTCTGCCTCACCCTTTGCGCCTGGTACAAGGCTCGGGTTCACCGAGTCAATCTTCACTAGCTCCCCGAGGAGCTTTGTTGCTGCACTCTCATCTATCAGGGACTTGAACATTGGTAGAGAAAGCGGCTTCTCGTTTAAAAAGGGAGACAATACTTGCAAGATTCGATTGAAAAAGGTTTATGTATGTTAAGCTTTGTCGGGTGACTCGATTAAATTGAGTTTGATTGGTTCTTTATGAAGTATTTCGATGTCTAGCTTGAGATGCTTTCGGTATAAACACACCGGAATAATCAGTGGATTGGCCTTCTATACCAGGCACCATATATTGGGTGTCGACTACAGATGACCTCAACGAAAGCGGGACGTCCCTTCTGATTCTCATTCAAAGCATCTTTCAAGGCCTGGGCGACTTCGTCTGGCTCCTCAACCCTAACGGCGTGCATCCCCAACGCCTCCATCGCCTTCGCGGTGTGATAGATTTCTGCGGATGAGACCTCACAGGCGAATGGGGTGTGGCCAGAACCCCAGAAACCTGGACCATAGCCACTGAATCCACCGTTGTTGATGTGGATGGTTGTGATACCTAATCCGTTACGCATAATGGCTTCATAGTCGCCGATCTGATAGCTGACACCTGCGTCGCCGGTTACGTTGACAACCTGTCGCTCAGGGAAGGCGAGCTTAGCCCCCATAGCAGCAGCGAGTCCGAAGCCAAGTGTACTGACGTTTCCCCACGCCATGAAGCCGTGCTCGACAATAGAGTCGTAGACGGTTGTCAGCTGGTCACGAGTGTTCCCAGACTCATGGGTGACTACGCTCTTCTCCGGGTCGAGAACCTTGATGAGTTCAGCGTAGACTCTGTAGGGATTGATAGGCGTCTCGTTTGACTCCATAAGGGGGCGGTACTTCCTCATTTTCTCCTCCTTTGCGGCGGCGATCTCTTCTTCTACGCTCTTATTCGGTTTGGCGCCTTGTTTCTCAGCCTCGGATATCATCTGGCGGAGGACAAGTTTGGCGTCTCCTATGACAGCGTGGTCTGTCCAGGTTGCCCTGTTAATGTCCTGCTCGTCGATAGTACAATGGATTATTGTCTTACCCATTGTAGGGATCTCATGACCAAAGCTAGTAGTTCCAAGGCTAGTACCGATTGCCAGAACGAGATCGGAGTTTTGTATCCAACGCTCGGCAGGAACCCCGCGGACTCCGAGACTAAGAGGATGATTCTCTGGGAAGCAACTCTTACCCATAAGTGTAGTGAGGATTGGAGTACCTGTGATTTCAGCGAATTTTCTCAGCTCCTTGCAGGCATCGGCGAAGAATATGCCCTGCCCCGCGAAAATCATCGGATTCTTTGCATTGAGCAGAGCCTTCACTGCCTTCTCCACATCGGCTGGATCTCCAGAAGGCTTCCAACCCTTCACTGGTGTGTAAGGGTACTCTTCATTGTCATAGTCCTCGAGATCACGTGGCACCTGGAGCATAACTGGACTTGGACGACCACTACGGAGCTGAGTGTAGGCTCGGCGGACGAACTCAGGTACACGCCGACCCTGGTTGACGAACCCACTCCACTTCGTAACGCTCCGAAAGCCATCTTCGATGTTGAAGCGTTCGCGCGAAGAAGCTTCGTTGGGGACACCGTCGGTAAGGAAGAGGACTGGCGAGGAGTCCTCATAGGCCTGCGCTAGTGCACCGTAGGCCATCTGTGTCCCCGCAGCGTTTAACCCACCCATCACAGCAGAGACGCCGATCTTCTTACCGTTCATAGCTCTACTATAAGCGTCGGCGACGGCAACTGCATATCTCTCTGTACGGACCATGACGAGGGGCATCCCCTCCTCACCACAAGCATTTACAAAGATGTTTGTGGGGAAAGTGCAGATCCATTCCGTTCCTTCGTTTCGTAGTAGCTTGACTAAACCGTTTACAGCTTTTATCTTCAACTTAGAACACTAGAAATCAAGTATGCATCAAGGTAGAAAAAACTTTCATACGCATCAATTGTATCGCGGTTATGTATAATAGTTTTAAAATATGAGGGTCACATCTGACGTAGTCGTTTTATGCGCTCCTCGAGGGGAGGATGGGTCGCATAGAGGGCATCAAGGGCGCTCTTATTTGGGTCAGCTATGAAGAGGTGACTTACTGCCTCGCTAACATCCATCTTTCCCTGGTTGAGCCTCATGATCTTCTCTAGTGCAGAGGCTAGTCCTTCGGGATAACGTGTAAGCTCCGCACCGCTTGCATCAGCAAGGTATTCGCGGCGTCGACTTATTGTGAGTTGAACTAACCGAGTCAAGATCGGGGCGATGATCGCTAGGAGGATGCCGAAAATTAGTACGACTACTTCGACTCCTGAACCTCCTTTGTCGCGTCGGCTTCTTCTAGCCCCAAACCATCCCCAACGTAGGATGATGTGACTCAATATGGCTGCTAAGCCAACTAGTACAGCTATTAGGGTCATGAACTGGACATCTTTATTTCTTACATGGCTGATCTCGTGGGCTACTACGCCTTCAAGCTCTTGCCTGTTTAAAGCATTGAGAGATCCTGTCGTCACCGCGATACTTGCATGCTCCGAGTCCTTACCTGTTGCGAAGGCGTTGATCTCGGGGCTATCGACGACGTATACCATCGGCGGAGGAATTCCCGCTGCTATACTGAGCCCCTCAACGACGTTATTCAAGTAGACGAACTGAGGTCCCTCAGCCGGTACAGCGTGGGTTGCAGCTAAGACGACTTTGTCACCGTACTGATAACTGCTCCATGTGTAGACAACTATTAGGATGATACTCAAAGGTAGGACTACAATGAGGGCTTCCGGATCGAATATGTAGGCGACACTATAGACAAGGCCGAAAAGGACTAACGAAACAACTAGAGCTAGGAGGAGGCTGTCTCTCCTGTTCCTCCTCTGGTCCTCGAAGAAGCTTCGCCGCTCCATTAAAACTGGACCTTCGGTGCCTGCCTCTCACCCTCAGGGATACTGAGGAACTCCCGCTTGCTGCGGCCGCCTGCGAACCATGCGCCGGGTATGGTTGTTATGAGGTTATTGAAGTTCAGTACCGATGTGTTGTAGAATTGGCGTGCGTAGGCGATCTTTTCCTCGATCCCCTGAAGTTGTTCTTGTAGAAGCTTGAACTGCTCGTTTGCCTTGAGTTGTGGATAGTTCTCGGCGACAGCGAATACGGTTCGAAGTACCGATGTGAGTTGATTTGAAGCTTCGATGCGCTCCTGAGGCGACCCGGAGACCATTCCGGCTCTGGCTTGAGTTACCTTCTCGAAGAGTTCTCGTTCATGTTTTGCGTATCCCTTCACGGTCTCGACGAGGTTCGGAACGAGGTCAAACCGCTTCTTAAGCTGTACGTCGATCTGGCTCCATGCCTCATCAATTTGGTTCTCATATTGCCTTATCCTATTGTAGTATGAGAAGTATATTCCGACGAGTATCAGGGCAACAACCCCGATGGCTCCCAACCATAGTAATTCCATTTTATTCTACCTAAAGAAACTGAATACTCGGACCCTAAAAGGTTATTGAATAT
>CAZIAF010000010.1:0-5306 GCA_964537625.1 uncultured Candidatus Bathyarchaeia archaeon | reverse complement strand
GTAGCCAGTGGTAAATGGAAAAACGGAGCAAGCTATGGCAGAGACAGCGATACTACCTACAATTATGGGCTTCCTACCAAGATAATCAAGGCCGTAACCTATGGGCACCGTCATGAGCAGGTTCATTATCGTCGAAAAGCTCAGGATCATGCCTATGGATTCTGTGTCGAGTTTAAGCTCAGTGCTGGCGTAGAGGGGGATCATGGTACCCCTGATTCCGGTCATTAGGAAGAAGCTGGTAAAAGTGGCTAGGCACGCCATCATGAAGCTTCTGTTGGTAAGGAGACGCTTGAATACTGGCATTGAGAAATGAGGACCACTGCTGTGCCTATTCTTTATACTATCTGGTTCTTGTATCCAGAACCAGGTGAGGACAAGACTGATGCCACCCGCAACCGCGTAGAAGTAAAAAGGAGCTTTTATCCCCCAATTCGCAGCAACTATGCCTCCTATGGTAGGGCCAGCTGCTGAGCCTACAAGCATGAAAGCTTGGAAGTAACTCATGATCCGCCCCCTCTCCTCAGGCTTTAATATGTCAGCTAGTAGAGTCGTCCGGCTTGTCATCCACATCGCCGAACCCACCCCTTCGATGAACCTGTAGAGGAGGAAGAGCGCGAATGTAGGAGCCGAAGCGTTCAGGAAGCTTGTTATTGTCAGGATCAGGGTGCCAAAGATCATGAGTGGCCTCCGCCCGAACTTGTCGACTATTATTCCCACAGGAAGGTCGACGATGAACCTGCCGAATGCGTACATGGAGATTGCTAGGCTGACCAAGGTGTATGAGACGTTGAAACTTTTAGCGTAGAGAGGGAGTATAGGCGAAACTATGCTCATGCCAAGGAAGATGAAGAAGCTCGGGACATAAATTGAGAGAATGTCAGAGGTAAGAGATCTCTTAGCCGTTCATATCGCCTTCGTCCGTTACTCGTGGAGGATAATGTAGCTGCTTTTAAACATAACTTGGCGTGATCATCTGGGGACTCATTGAGTCCTGTCCTTCTTCGGCTTCTTCGACGGTAGCGTCTCCTCGCCAAAGATGAGGATTATAGTCGCGTTGACGAAAATTATTCCGCCCATGATGTAGAAGGGCATTGATAGACCTAGTCCGTCGGCTACCGCTCCAAGAAGGAGAGGACCGATGAGACTGCCAACATCGCCGAAGAACCTGAAGATTCCCATGCTTATACCCCGAGCTTCCCCGATGGAGGCATCCGTAGCCATTGCTAGAGGAGCTTGCTGGGTTCCGCTGGTCCCGATACCCATTATCAGGGAGACGCCGCAAAGTAAAATGAAGCTATTGACCTGGGGGAATAGAAACATCGAGGTTCCGGATACTAAGAGGCTAAAGACGATGATCGGTTTTCTCCCGAGGAGGTCGATACCGTAACCGATCGGGATTGTGAGGAAGAGGTTAGCTAGGGTTGCTGCGCTTAGTATCATCCCGATATCCTCGGGTGGGAGTTTGGCGATGTCTGCTACATAGATTGGTAGGATCGTTTGTCTGATTCCTGACATGAGGAAGAAGGCTGTCGCGCTTGCCACGGAGGCGAAGAGGAAACCCCGATTCTTTATAAGCTTGATCGTGAGTTCCCTAGGGAAGGCGAGTTCACCGTGGTTGTTTTTGACTCCCTCGGGCTCCCTGATGTATAAGTACGTCAGGATTAAACTGATGACACCGGTCACAGCGTAGAAATAAAAGTTCGCTTTCACGCCCCACCATGTGGCGACGAAACCGCCGATGGTGGGACCCGCCGCTTGGCCAATTGTTGTGAAACTCTGGAAGTAGCCAAGAACTCGACCGCGTTCCTCAGGTTTCAGGATGTCGGCGAGCAGCGTCGTTCGGCCAGTCATCCACATGCTGGAGCCCATTCCCTGAATGAGTCGATAGAAGAGAAAGAGCCAGAAGTTATCGGTTGAGGCGTTTAGGAAGGCGCAAAGACCGATTAATCCAGTCCCGACGACCATGAGAGGCTTCCTACCAATCCTGTCAGCTATCAGTCCAGCAGGAAAATCCATAATGAGTCGGCCAACGCTGTAAACGGTGATGGCCATACTTGCCATGAATATACTTACGCCAAAAGACTGTGCATAGAGAGACAGCACCGGGGAGACTATTCCCATTCCTATGAAAATGAAGAATGAAGGGACATAGATGGACAATATGTCGCTAGTCCTAGATCGTTCGACCAAGTTCAGGTGTCCTCGGAGCTCCTACGCAGAACTGTTTATCACAATTTAAGTATGACTAAGCGTCACGCCATCCTTGTTGAATCGGGTCTTGATAATCTCCTTTGCGAAGATAGCGACCAAGATAGCACTAAAAATGAGCATACCATCCATCACCCAGAAGGGTGTGTGAAGATCCGTTGCATCGGCCACGGCGCTTAGTATAATAGGCCCAATCATGGATCCAACGTCCCCCATTAGTCTATAAACCCCCATGGCTAGACCACGTCGCTCTCTGTAGGAGGCATCTGTTGCCAATGCTAGGGGAGCCTGCCCTGCGCCGCCGGATGCGAGACCCATAATGATTGCGGCGATAGCTAATCCCCAGTAGTCACGGGCCACTATGAAGCCGATATCTGCTGCGGCCATGATTAATATGTTCCAAATTATTACTGGTTTCCTACCTATGATGTCTATGGCGTAACCTATCGGCACGGTAATGAGGAGGTTGGTTATTGTGGCGTACCCGAGTATGACACCTATAGCAGCTGGATCCATTCCAAGCTCATTGGCTGCAAAGATGGGAAGCATGTTGGTACGTACTCCTGATCGTTGGAAGAAGACTACAAAAGTAGCGAGACATGCCATCGCGTAGGTTTGATTCTTGAGGAGCCGGATTACATCGTTAAGTTTGAATAGGTGCTCACCTTCCACCTTCTTTCTTGTTAAACCTTTTGGTTCGAAGATGAGGAAATATGTTAGGAGAACGCAGATGAGACCCGTTATAGTATATGCATAAAAGGGTGCTTGTAGACCCCAAGCGACTGCAACGAAGCCGCCGATTACGGGTCCTGCACTCTGCCCAATGAGCATAAAAGCCTGAAAATAACCCATGATCCGCCCCCTCTCCTCAGGCTTCAATATGTCTGCTAGTAGGGTCTGACGGCTAGTCATCCACATACCGCTTCCAACACCCTCGAGAAACCTGTAGACGAGATATAGGGTGAAGCTTTGGGCTGAGGCGTTTAGGAACGCGGTGACCATGACCAGAACGGAACCAATAAGCATTATTGGGCGACGGCCAATCCTATCAGCAGCTATCCCAGCGGGGATATCAGCTAGAAAACGTCCAAATGCATGCGCGGTTATTGCTAGGCTAGCTACCGCGAGGCTGACTCCAAAGCTACTAGCGTATAAACTTATGATAGGACTTATGATGCTCATCCCCATCGTGTTAAAGAAGCTGGGGACGTAGATGCTCAGTATGTCGCTTAAAACGGATCTTCGTTGAGTCTGGTCCTCCTCCGTTGTTTGGCCTCCGTAATATTTGAGAAGGGGATACAGTTAGGGGTTAAACTTATTGTCTAATTTGAGCCTTTTAAGGATCCTAAGTGCTCGAAGAGTAATCCACTTCGATGGCATGCCTTTTTCTTCGATGTCTATCAACATTTTACCGTTGAAAGTATTCTCCAGGAGCCATCGTCCATCAGGTTGCCTAGCCTTTAAAACTGCGTCGATAGCGGGCTGCATCCGCTCGTTGTGGACGCCGAGACGAGTAAGTGTGTCAAGTACCTCGAGGGTATCGGACTGATAGAAGAGGGGAAACCCGAACCGCTTCCAACCTGCTTTATCCTTCCTTGAACCGTCAGGATTTCGAAGGTACCTAAAAATACTGTTATCGAGTATATTCTCGACCTCCTGATTGATGACCGCCTTGATTTCCGTGCTTCTGTTCTGGAGAGGTATTTGTGAGAGAGCGCGGAGCATCTTAGTTGCACCCATGAAGCAGTTCTTCGGAAATACCCTCTCTGAGTTAATGGGGTAACTGCGGCACTTCCAACCAGCGTTGTCAGTAGAATGGTTGTCTACGATAAAATCTAGAAGCTTTCTCGTCCTAGGATCGTCTATGTAGCCAAAGTTAACAAGATAATAGAGAATGTTTCCGTCGAGACAACAGCCGTCCTTGACAAGGCTAGCCTTGCCCTTCTCGGTGGCTGGGAGGTTTGTTAGAAAATGGCCAGAGTTTCTCTGGAAACGGAACATAAATTCAACGCCATTCTCTATAGCAGAAGTTCTTTTCGCCCCCAGCTCAGCTAAAATGAGGAGCGAATGGGTCGTCGCCGTATATTTGGGGAGGTACATATCCCTTTCCTCAATCCACCAACCGCCATATTGCTGCTTTCCGAGTATCAGCTTAACTTGAGGAGAACCCATAATTTCATCCTGTGCTGCCCGGACAGCTGGATCCGATGATTTTCTGTCTACGAGATCCTGAAGAGCCCAAAACCGGACACTTGGATTATCCGATTCGAGTAACCAGGATGTAACCTCTGTCTGAGAAACTGTACCTGACGTCATGCTCCGAGGTATACAATAGAAGATTAAAGATTTAACATGAAGTGGACGATCTTCTTGTCCTTCTTAGAGTCTTCGAGGCGGAGTTCGATTAGCTTTCCTATCTCCTTTGTGCTGTTAACGTGAGTGCCAAAGCAGAAAGTAGAAGCATAACCGCCAATATCGACAATACGGAGCCTACCCACATTCCGGGGGATCTTAAAGAGGAACGCCTGCTTCCGTGGGTCGCAGGAGGCGTCTATTTTCGCACGCTCCTCGTAATAGACACTTACCGGTACATTTTCGTCAATGATCTCGTTGAAACGCCTCTCGACGCCTCTGATCTGCTCATCGGTTAAGTTCGAGGGCTGAAATTCCAGCCTAGTCAGGTCACTGAAAATCTTAGGGGGCTCACCAAGTGCTTCTATAAGACCGGTGATTAGGTGTTCAGCGGAGTGACGACGCATGTTCCATCTACGGGTCGGCCAATCAATGATACCATGAACCATACTTCCGACAGCAATGTCGTCATTGGTATAGTGGAATATTTCCGAACCTCTCTTTAGAACCTTATAGACCTTAACCTCGCCATTACTATGTTTGAGAATGCCGATATCATTTGGTTGCCCTCCTGATTCGGGGTAGAATGCGGTTTTGTCTAGTACAACGAATTTAGGACCTGCTTTGACAACTAAAGCATCGAATTCGGTGAGGTGACTATCATCAGCGTAGAGAGGTATACTATTGATACTCATAACCACCTAAGAAATTTACGTAGTGCATCAATTTAATTTTACTATCTTATT
>CAZIAF010000009.1:6985-24417 GCA_964537625.1 uncultured Candidatus Bathyarchaeia archaeon | reverse complement strand
TCTTTATATCGGTTCCGGATTGTAACCTCGGTGACCTGTGCTTCCTTGGCGATCTCGCCCTGTGTCCTCCGCTCGTCGGTGAGCTGGCTGCTTATGTATATGCATGCTGCGGCGATGCCACTAGGACCGCGACCACTAGTGAGACGGAGATTTGACGCCTTCTTTAAGATGCCCATTGCAAGCATCTCAGTCTCACCTGTGAGGGCGAGTTTGTTAACGATCTTACTGATATAACCATGAGGGTCGACTTGGGGAACCTCAGGGTTGAGTTCCCTTAGAAGGAACCTGTAATTGCGGGCTGCCTCTTTCTTTGTAATATTTGCAGCGACGGCGACATCCTCCAAGGTTCTTATCACGTTACATTGACGACACGCCATGTAGATACTGGCTACTGCTACGCTCTGTATGGTCCGCCCACGGATTAGCTGCTTCTGGATGGCACGACGATAGATCATGCTGGAGGTTTCGATAACGTTACGAGGTAAGTTGAGTTTGTAAGCGATCTTACTCATCTCGCTTAGGGCATGAGCGAGGTTACGCTGCGTCGAGTCACTGACCTTACTACGGCGCTGCCATTTCCGGAGCCTATAGAGCCTAGCACGCTCCTCGGGGCTTAATCTCCTTCCCGAGGCATCCCTATCTTGCCAGCCTATGGTAGTGCTCAATCCCTTATCGTGGATCGTCCAAGTTACGGGCGCTCCGACCCTCGGCAGTTTATCTCGCTGCTCCTGGTCAAAAGCACGCCACTCAGGCCCTTGATCGATGAGAGTGGTTGATATGACGAAACCACATTTTTCGCATACGAGTTCACCCGAATCGTAATCGCGAAGCAGGTTTGAGCTACCACATTCGGTACAAACGGCCTTATTCCGTAGTGTTGTTGCCAAATAACCACTCCAAAAGATTAATATAGTAAAAAAGGATGAGCTTATAACCCTTTCTAAAAAAACTTGGAGAAAGCTGAAAGTGGGGTTCTTTAGCTAAAAAGAGTTAAAATCGGTTTTCTTTCTTTCACAGGAACGTTTTTCTGACTCTAAAAGGATTATCATTACGTTTAATGCGTTGTAAATAATCCGGTGCTCTGTAATTAGTTAAATTTATGAGTCTCCCTCGATCATCATGTGCATCTGAGAGTGTTTGCATTGGAAAAACGAGTATACGATTTCTCTGAAGGCAACAAAGATATGAAGGATCTGTTGGGCGGTAAAGGGGCTAACCTCGCCGAGATGGTGAACATGGGGCTCCGCGTTCCACCAGGCTTCACGATAACAACTAAGACATGTGGCGAGTTCTTCGCAGCAGGCGGCAAGTTCCCTAATGGGCTCTGGGAGGAAGTCCAAGGGCACCTTAAAGGCGTCGAGAAGGCTACGGGGAAAAAGTTCGGTGATCCTGAAAACCCACTTCTGTTCTCGGTCCGCAGCGGAGCACCACGCTCCATGCCGGGGATGATGGATACCGTCCTCAATCTTGGCATGAATGACGAGGTCGCTAAAGGTTTTTCAAAGCTCACCAACGATGAACGCTTCGTCTTCGACGCATATCGCCGTTTCGTAACGATGTTCGCGGATGTAGTCATGCACGCTGAGAGAGACAATTTCGACAAGATTCATGATGCCGAAAAGAAGAGGGAGGGCGTAGAAGCCGACCCAGAGCTCAGCTCCGCGGGCTTGAAGAAGGTCGTTGAGGCTCAGAAGAAACTCTTTAAGACGGAAGTTGGAAGCGACTTTCCACAGGATCCCCAGGAGCAACTCAGGCTCGCAATCGCCGCTGTATTCAACAGCTGGTTCACCGATAGAGCCATCACTTACAGGAAGATCGAAGGGATTAGTGAGGAGATGGGTACCGCTTGCAACATACAGACCATGGTATTCGGGAACCTAGGCGACGATTCAGGTAGTGGCGTCCTCTTCACAAGGGATCCAAGCAGCGGCGAGAAGAAGGTCTTCGGTGAACTCCTCTTTAACGCCCAGGGAGAAGACGTTGTAGCTGGAATTAGAACTCCTGTCCACCTTGACGATTTAAAGAGACAACAACCCGAAATCCACAAAGAGCTTATGGATATCGTAGCTAACCTCGAGAAGCATTACAGAGACATGCAGGACGTCGAGTTTACCATAGAGCGTGGTATTCTATTCATGCTTCAGACCCGTAATGCGAAGAGAACAGCGAAAGCAGCGGTTAAGGTTGCGGTCGATATGGTGGAGGAAAAGCTCATCGACGAGAAGGAAGCTGTACTCCGAGTCGAGCCGAAACAAGTCGAATTCCTCCTACACAAGACTATTGACCCGAATAGCGGCAAGATCGCAATAGCGAAGGGACTCCCTGCTTCACCAGGCGCAGCGACCGGTCAGGTGGTATTTATTCCAAAGGAAGCAGAAGAGTGGAAAGCCGCTGGAAAGAAGGTTATCCTGGTACGCCCAGAGACAACGCCCGAGGACATCGCCGGAATGGTAGCTGCAGAGGGCATCCTTACGAGCAGGGGTGGTATGACTAGCCACGCTGCCATCGTCGCCCGAGGCATAGGGAAAGCCGCCATCGTCGGCTGTGAGGCGCTTCACATCGACCTAGATAAGGAGCTCTTCAAAACTGGGAATGTCACCGTCAAGAAGGGCGATGTCATAACAATAGACGGACTTACAGCTGAGATCTTCGTTGGAGAAGTTGACTTTATCGAGCCAAAGATCGGCGGAGAGGTTGCAGTGTTACTTGGATGGGCCGACAAATACCGCCGTCTCGGAGTATGGGCTAATGCCAACGACGAGAAGGATGCATTAAAGGCGAATGAGAACGGCGCTGCCGGCATCGGGCTTGCCCGCACTGAGCGTATGTTCCTCGGCGTCGAACGCGTTGCTCTCGTCCGCGAGATGATTATGGCAGACACGATAGAGGAGAGAAAGAAAGTATTGGACAAGCTTCTCCCACTTCAAAAGGGTGATTTCAAGGGCCTCCTTCGCGGGATGAATGGAAAACCCGTTCAGATCAGGCTTCTTGACCCGCCACTCCATGAGTTCATGCCCCGAGAAGTCGACCTCGTAACAGAGATTTTCGAGATGGAGAAGGCTAATGCGACAAATGAAGATATTGATGCCAAACGCATCGTATTAGCAAAGGTCAGAAAGATCCAGGAAGCAAATCCAATGATCGGTTTACGCGCATGCCGCGTAGGTGTCCTCTATCCCGAGATATACGAAACCCAAGCAAAAGCCATCTTTGAGGCAGCAAGCGAGCTGAAGAATGAGGGTAAAGATCCGAAGCCAGAGATTATGATCCCCGGCACCATCACGTGGAGAGAACTCACCTATCTCAAACCCTACGTTGTGAAGGCACATGAGGAAGTGTCGATAAAGTATGGTTTCAAGATTCCTTACAAGTACGGAACGATGATCGAGATGCCACGCGCTGCATTGACAGCCGATGAAATGGCGAAGGAGTGCGACTTCTTCAGTTTTGGTACAAACGACTTGACGCAAACTGGAATGGGGTTGAGTAGAGACGATGCCCAGGGAACCTTCCTCCCAGTCTATGTTGATAAAAAGATCCTACCGGATGATCCTTTCCAAACCCTCGACAAGAAGGGCGTCGGCGCCCTCGTTAAGACCTGCGTCCGACTCGCCCGCCCAGCGAACCCGAAGATCAAGATAGGAATCTGCGGTGAGCACGGCGGGGACCCGGAGAGCATCTACTTCTTCCATGAGGCGGGGCTAGACTACGTTAGCTGTAGTCCCTACCGTATACCCATTGCGCGTCTCGCAGCCGCTCGGATCGCCATTCTCAGCGAGAAGAAGTAAACCAGTTTTTTCTTCACTACCATCGAAGGCTCACGAAAAAGTTCATCTAGTCTTCGAGTTGTATTTCAGTATATGACTTATCTTGATCACATTGGAGTAAACGTCAAGGACTTGGAGACTTCGATCTCTTTCTACAAAGGGATCTTCAACTGGGAAGAGAAGACGCGATTTGAAATTGGAGAGGCAAAGATCGCTGTGTTCGACATTGGGAAGGGACTGCTCGAGATCGTCCAGCGCCCAGGCTCACCGGACTCCCCGCCCAGTGGTAATCGGAGTCACATTGCCATACATGTCGACGACTTCGCCGAAAAAGTGAAAAAGCTCGAGGGGATGGAGCTTGAGCTCAGAAAAGTCACCTTGGCTGACGGAGCCCACATCGCCTTCTTCAAAGACCCAGACGACCACACCATCGAAATTATGGAGAAAGGCCTAAGTATAACTGATTAGTAATCAGAGGAATTTACAGAATAGAATCTATACGGCCACATCATCGAAATCAAGTGGAAGGAATTATCTTTATAGTAAACCTTCTTATGATATATGTCGGAGATTTCTGTAAGGAAGATCAATAGAGAGGACATCCCAGAACTCTCCAAGGTTTTGGCTCTCGCTTTCGACAGTGATCCCGTCTTATCATGGGTCGTAAGGCAAGACCAGAAACGAATGGACGCTCTTAGAGACTTTTTCATGTTCAATATGGAGGACAGCCTCCGTTACGGCGAGGAGAGAACCACAAGTGACTTGAAGGGTTGTGCGATCTGGTTACCCCCGGAAGAGGCTTTTGAGCCTAAGCCACCCCTCAGTACCCTCCGTATGCTACCTAGACTCATTCATTATTCTGGCCTCGGCAGGATCCGACGGGTTATGACATTCATAGATGCATGCGAGGCAAAGCGTCCCGTGACGCCTCATTTTTATCTCGACTTCATAGGCGTTCACCCCGAGAAACAGGGACAGGGCTACGCTTCTGCGCTCCTCGGCAATACGCTGAGCCGCCTCGATGCTATGTGCACTCCTGCTTATCTTGAGAGCAGTAATCCCTGCAACAACCCACTATACCAGCGTCACGGTTTCAAAGTCACTGACGAGATCCACCTCCCCGGTGGACCCACTCTCTGGTGCATGTTGAGAGAACCGCAGTCCAAATCCTAGCGCGCCACAACTCTATGTTAGATGTTCTACTAATTACAGAATAAAGAATAGCATGGATTATAGAGGAGGTCCGCATAAAGGGACCAACAATGAATCTCCATGCACCGACCTTCGAAGAAGCCCTCGAAGCCACCCAGAAAAAACTCATCAAAACCATGGGTACAAACTGTACCATCAATGTCTATAGAACCCTTAACGACCAACTCCTCCAGACCATCATCAAGGTCGATGCTCAGAAGTTTAGGGAAGAGCTTCGATACAAACGTGAAGAGATCCTTGAACACAGCCACATAAATGGTTTCACACTCATAATTGTCGAATGCAACAGCCAACCCCTTGGCTTAGCCTACGGCTACGACTACCCCCAGACCGATGGCTTTTTCCTCGACACTCTCGCCTCCATGGCTGAACGCAAAGGCATCGGCCACATACTCGCAACCCTCTTGCTCATCCACTCACAAAATAGAGGACACAACCAAGTTACTTTATACACCGAGGAAAAGGATGAGAAGGGTCGTCCGCTCAGAAGATTCTATGAGAAGATGGGTTTTAGTTACCTTGGAACTGAACAATACAAGGGAGATGTGATGAAAATTCACCTAAACTCCGAGAAGATCCAAAAACTCTTTGAAAAATACATCGCCTAAATCGCGTGCGAAGATAATAAGTACAACTAATCCGATTTTCTCGTGATAGCATATGGAGGTTCTAGAAGGAATCCATAGCATAGATCACTCCGAGGAAAAGAACCACAGTCTCGAGACTTGGGTCCTTAACTGTAAAGAAGGCGTAGTCCTGATAGATGGCGGTATGACGCCACAAGCTGTCGAGAATATCGCCGCCGAACTCGAAACAATGAAGAAGAACTGGAAAGACGTTAAGCTAGTCCTTGTCACCCATAAACACGGCGACCATGTCAAAAATCTGCCGAAGATAAAGGAACTGACACGGGCCCCCATTAAAGCCCAGAAACTGGAGGCTCCACTCATCGAGAAAGCGGTAGGAGTCAAGGTCGAAGGCCTCGAAGATGGTGAGGTCATTCCGTTCTGTGGCGGCATCGAGGTCATCTGGGTCCCAGGCCACAGCGAAGGTAACTCTTGTTACTACCTCAGAAAACAGAAGACGATGATCGCCGGAGATACAATCTTCGGCGACGAGAATTGCAACATCTTGCCACCACCTGAGAAGTACTGCCTTGATGTTAAGGAAGCAACAAAGGAGCTTGAGAGATTACTAAAGTACGACTTCGACTATTTCCTCTATACCCATGGTAAAGACATAATGGGCGGCGCCAAGGCAAAGGTTAAGGAACTAGTCGATAAAACACGCTAAATTGACGCACCAAATCCAACATAACCCAAGAAGATACCAGCACACAATCCAAAATACTACATACGCATCGTCCTGAATTCACTACGTCCACTAGTAAACGACATCGACAGGGATTGCTCGATCCCGACAAAGGTTTAAGACTCGTTTCTTTAAGTTGGAGTAATAATTAGAACTGGGGGTAAGGGCTACCTCAAACATCTGCTGGAGTTCAGGGTAATATGTCGCAAGCACTCGCCTTATGTCCGGCATATTCCCGCACTTTATGTTTAGCCGGTCCACAAGAAGCCGATTAACTCTGTCTGTGAGCAAGTTTAACAGCTCCTCTAGATACTCTTCGCTCAGGTATGGAAGCATTGGACCGAGGAAGACGTAGGTTGGTACACCTTCGTCGCTAAGCTTCTGTAGGGCTTCGAGCCTACTCTGTATCGATGAGGCGTTGGGTTCGAAGGCGCGTCTCACGCCATCATCGAGGCTTGTGATCGTGAAACCTACTTCAACCTCGTCGAACCTCTTGATAATGTCGAGGTCCCTTAGAACTAGAATGTTTTTTGTTAGGATGTCGATGCGGTATCCGTGCTCCAGCAGAACCTCGAGGCATCCTCTGGTGAGCCTATATTTTCTTTCCAGAGGCTGGTAAGCGTCAGTTACACTGCTTAAAAGTACCCTTCCCCTTGGATTCTTCGCAGCTTCCTTCCTGATAATCTCGATGGCGTTTACCTTAGCATCGACGAAGGAGCCCCACTCCTCGCCCGGGTGTCCCATTCGCCTCATGAAACGGGCGTAACAGTAAGCACAGGAGTGGCTGCATCCGAGGTAAGGATTCACTGCGTAGTCCATCCCCCCTATGCCGCTTTTGCCTAGGATCCCCTTGCATCTAATTTCACCCGTCTTCATATGTAGGAAACGTCGAACCGGTAACCTATATATAATGCGTTGAGAAGAGTTGAAGCAACAAAGCAATCAAAAAGTGGATCAACAATGAAGGTTCTCATAGTCTACGACAGTAAAACAGGCAACACCGAGAAGATGGCGAAAGCTATTGAAGAAGGCGCCAGAGATGCTGGAGCCGATGTGACCGTTAAAAAGATCGGTGAACCCTTCCCCCTAAGCCTACTCGCAGATTCCGACGGTGTTGTCTTCGGCAGCCCCACTCGGTACGCCGATGTAACAAACGAGATGAAGGATTTTCTTCAACACGTCGAGAGTTATATTAAACTCGGCAAAATGAAGATTAAGGGCAAGCAAGCGGCTATTTTTGGTAGCTACGGGTGGGATGGCGCCTATGTAATGGAGGAGCGCCTCAAAGGTTATGTTGAAGCCCTCGGCTACAAGATTAATCCCAAAGTATGCGTTAAGGTCGACTATGATATTAAAATAAATCAGAAGGATACCCTTTCTGAGTGCAAGACTTGGGGAAAGGAGTTCGCTAAATCCCTTAAATAACCTCTCCAGTCTTCCGCTTCAATTCTTCCTCAATCTCTATCCTTAAATCCAGATTATCTCTCCATCGCTTCTCCAAGGTTCTCCGCTCTTCCGATGAGATAAAGTCCTCACTTCGAGCCTTGTTTAGGAGATCGATGAAGACCCTGTATTGCTTAGCTTGATTCCCTGGCTTAGCCAACCTTGAGTGAATAATCTCCCTCTGGGTCTTGATGGTCGTGAGGTGTTTGAGAACAGGTTTTAAGGTTTGTAGCATTGACTGAAATTCATCGCCTTCAGCCTTCACCTTGACATTTATGAGAAGGAGAAGGGGAGTACTAGGGGCCTCATAAACGCTCCTGCCGTCTACAGTCCTTCGACCGCCAGAGCGTAGCAGCTCAGCCTCCCCAATGAGAAGCTGGAGAACCGTACCATCTACCCTACAGGAAACATATTTCCTAAAAACACTGAACTTAAGGTCATCTTGAAACCCCTTTTTCAGCAGTATAGTCTCAACAACAGCGGGGAGCAACCTCATAATAGCCACAAAGTCCTCCAGCTCAGAGGTTTGGCTGGGGTGGAAGAGATTCTTAAGGTGCCTGAGACTTTCAGCATCACTATACAAAACAGCAAGGGAGACCACCTCCCCCTGAGATGAGACTTCGATGACGGGCATCGGTTTAACGTCACCACTAACGCCAACGACTGGTATCGTGAGTACACCCTCAGCAGAGACGTACTCCATAATCTCGATGTCAGTGAGGCTCTCCACGAGGCCACCCAGCACACCCTCTACAAGCCGATACCAAGGAATTAATTGCTCCTTAAGATAAGTTTCTTTAAATTCTATATACATTCACCATCTTTACACGTCAAGCTCATCACTTCAGAGTTTTAATAATGGATTGGACAGGATCCGTTTAATAATTAATGGTTAGTCAGTAAAGTGTCTTGTTAATCATCTTATAAGGGATTATTGACGCGCATACGCGGAGAATGTTGAGGTTAAATGTTTTTGGCAAATTTGTTTAAATAACTTGTATGAGTTTGGTTTGAGATAATGAACATACAAAATTCTACAATCCTTGTACTTGTGCTTCTCTTTTCGCAACCAACAATCGGGGTAAGCGCAACAGACGTTGCGCCTCAGGACCTTGGCTTTAACATCTACCTAGATAAATCAACTATTGTTACCTACACGGTGACGGTTCAACCGACTCTTGCTAAGGTCACCATACCCATCATCGGCTCACAACTCAGCGACATACTGGTATTAGATAGTGACGGTAAGCTTCTGAGCTACAACATAACCCAGGATGGGCTATCAATAACTAATCTTGGAAGCAGCAGAGTAGTGATATCCTATGAGACTACAAGCCTTGTCACAGGGATAGGTAAAATACTGACATTCAACGCATCAACGACAATAACATCGAAAGTCATCTTACCAAAATACTCAACCCTCCTCACAACGAATATAGCCCCACTTGAAATAACGACCAAGAATCAACAAACAACTCTGGTTCTTCCTGCTGGAAACCTAAGTTTAACGCTCACCCAGCTACCAACTTCAAGCGATCAGCCTCTTAATTCGTTCATTAGTGATTATGCCCTTATCCTCATAGGAGGAGTAATCACCATTTTACTCGCATCCGTCACGTTCTTTCTTCTGAAGAAACGAAAAAATGATTAAAAACAGTAATATTTACTCGATATTATTATAATGCTCACCTATATGTGATGATAAAATGGTGCAGGGGGTGGGGTTCGAACCCACGGAGGACTAATCCATCAGGTCCTAAGCCTGACCCCTTTGGCCACTCGGGAACCCCTGCAATGCCACTAACTAGAAACAAGAGAAGTTTAAAAGTTATCCCCAACATCGTCTGGATTTATAGGCTTGCCAAACCATCAGATTGGCTATGACTGAGGAGACTCGGGAGAAGCCGCTTAATATTTCAAAGTTCCTTGTACTCACCGGCGCCTTTCAAGTCTTCGCGGATCAACTCTATAACCGCTTCATACAGCTCCTCGTAGTTGCAGCGGGAGCAACCGTCGACCAGCTTGGCATCCTAAACGCCGTTAAGAGCGTGGCAGGTAACATCCTTCAAATCTTCTTCGGGAGGATGGCGGACAGGTTCGGGAAGAGACGATTAATCGCAATAGGTCGCTTCCTTAACGGAGTTATCCTCGCCGCCATCATTTTCATTGAAGCCCCCGGTTGGCTCATCCCACTGATAGTACTCTGCGCCATCTTCGTTTCCATGGCGCTTCCATCATGGAGCAGCCTCCTCGGAGACTATGCGCCTGAGGGGCGACGAGGGGAAGTTATCGGCCGCATCAACTCCCTCACACAGATCGGCGGCCTATTGGCAATGCTTATAGCCCTCTTCATCTCGCTTTCCCAGTCTGGACCCAGCACCCGGATCAGCTACATACCGGTCATGGCGATGGCCTCAGGAGCGAGCTTCCTTTCCGGAGTTTTAATCCTATTTACGAAGGAGAAACAGCGTACTAGTGCGATGGCAGCACTCGACTTTTCGAAGCTTCTGGGAGATCTTAGTCTTCGCAGGTATCTGATCCTTAATACTTTCTATGGGCTTGGGATGGCGTTCGCCTGGCCTCTCTTCCCCTTTATCATCATACAGAAGCTAGAGATGCCTGTCTGGCAGGTTGCTATCCTCGCGATAACGGAGACCGGTGCGAACATCGTGACGCAGAGGTTCACTGGACGCTTCATGGATAAAGCAGGAAGGAGACCTGTAATTGTATTTAGTAGGATCGTGATGGCTTTGGCACCTCTGTCTTACGCCTTAGCTACGAGTTGGCTCCATATAGTTGTCGCCGAGGTCTTTTTAGGGATTGGAATGGGGGCTTGGATGAGCTCTGAGAGTACCTATGTGATCGACCTCGCTCCGGGGGAGCTCCGGGCTACTTATCTTGCGGCGAGCGCGACGGCTTTCGGACTCGCAAGCTTTGCGGGGAGCCTTCTCGGCAGCTATGTTACGGAACACGTCCTAACTAGCGGTGGGATGGATGCGATAAACACGGGGCTCCTCATCTCTGCTGTCCTCAGGGTCGTTCTCGGCCTCACATATATTACCGTCTTCGAGTCGAGACCAGGGAAACTGAGGCAGCCATAGCTTCATATAATGTCAGTCACTCTCCTCTGAACTCATGGCGGGCGAGGAGGAGAAACTTGAGACCACCACCGCCTTATACCTAACGGGGGCGGCCCAGTCAGTCTCCGACACGATTATCGACAGGTTCACCGGGACGTTAGCGGTAGCTGCGGGTGCTTCAGTCGTCGAGGCTGGGCTCATCAACGGCGGAAGGCAGCTCGGTTTAAACCTTCCCCAAGTCTTCTTCGGAAGGCTGGCGGACACATTTGGGAAGAGACGGGTGATTGCGGTAGGGCGGTTGCTCAACTGCGTCGCTCTTGCTGCGATGATCTTCGTTGACTCACCTGGCTGGCTCCTCCCACTCATCATAGCGGTGAGCATCGCCACATCTATGGCAGTACCTTCATGGGGTAGTCTCCTAGCCGATTACGCTGGGAGTGCCCAGCGTGGAACGATAATTGGGAGGATAAACAGTATCGCTCAGTTTGGCGGGTTTATTGCTATGGTTATTGCTTTCGCATTAACTTTCAGTCAGACGGTGCCTATTTCGAAGTCTTCCTTTAACCTACTCCTTGTGGTAGCTTCCGTTGCGAGTTTTGTCTCCGCTGTGCTGGTTGGTTTCACCAGGGAGAACCCCCCGCAGGAGGACAGGAAGGGATTGGAATTGCAACTACTTCTTAGCGATCCACGGCTAAAGCGGTTTCTTGTACTCAGCTTCGTCTTTGGCGTCGGGGCTGCTGTGGCGATGCCTTTTTTTTCCTTCATAACGGTGGGGAAGCTCCACATGACAGTGTGGCAGGTCGCTCTCTCGGCGGTTGCGAACCTCGCCTGTAATGTCGGCAGTCAGAGGATGATAGGCAGAGTCATGGATAGGGTCGGGAGGCGTCCAGTGATTGCTTTCAGTAGGGTAGCTACGGCTTCCAGCTGTTTCATCTATGCCATTGCATCAGATTGGCTCCAGATTGTCGTTGTTGAGGCATTCATAGGCGTTGCTCTAGCTGCTTGGCTGAGCGGTCAGTCTACGTACATAATTGATTTGGCGCCTCAGAGGCTCCGTGCCACATACCTCGCAGCTAGTATGACTGTCGTCGGTGTGTCAACCTTCCTCGGCTCTTACACTACTGGCGCCCTTGCTCAGATATACCTGGTTGGCATGGGGTATGAGGGAATAAGTCTTGGTCTTATCATCGCAGGAGTTCTTCGTTTCGGTTTAGGTCTCCTGTTTCTAATGATGTACGAATCTAAGCCCGGGAATTAGCCTTTTAATCAGCTCATACTGGATATCTACATTCATAATGCGCACATAAAGACGAGATCTGACTAGCTCCTCACAACTCTAGCTCTGCGAACCCTATAGGTGGGCGTCTGTGTCGGGTTGCCTGCTCGTAAGCGTATGCAAAACGGATGAGGTTTGGCTCGCTAAAGAGTCTGCCGATGAACTGTAGACCGGCTGGCAGATTGCCATGGGTAAATCCCATGGGAACGGTTAACCCAGGAAAACCTGTGTGAGGCGGAATCCTCTGACTATTGTCACCGGTCGGAGACTCAAAATCTCCTATTCTACGTGGCGGGTTACTCCACGTGGGGTAGATGAATGCATCGACACGAGCAGAATTCATTGTCTCTAAGACGGCTCCTCTAAGGGCGATGTTGCTTGGCTCGCTGTAGATGTCGAGGCACTTCGGTTCCGGAGCCTCCAAGGCGCGTTTAAGTCTCGGCTCATTATCAGGTAAATATAGGCCAGAGGCCAATATCTCAGCGAGACTACTAAATGGAGCCCTGTTGCCAAGGGAGGTGAGGTATTCCTCGAGGTCGCGACGGAAGGTATCGCACCAGATGTTCTCTGTCAGCTTCTCGAAGTCGGGAATAGTGAAAGAATCGACTACCTCTGCTCCCGCGTTCTCAATATCTCGGATTGCCTTTTCAAACAAGGATATTATCTCTGGGTCGGCGATGGGTGAATTTGTGAAGTGACGGAAGACTGCAATTCGTGCGCCCCTCAGCCCCTCCGAGTCGAGGAACTGTGTGTAGTTGTCAGGGACCCTATCAATACTGGCTGCAGTGATTGGGTCGTGTGGGTCGTACCCTGCAATGGCTGTGAGTATCCTGGCGGCATCCTCTACTGTCCGTGTTATGGGACCTCCGATATCGTTCCTGGAGTAAAGGGGGACTATGCCGTCTCTACTCGTCAAACCCATGGTAGAACGGATCCCGACGAGACAGCAGTGACTGCTTGGGCCTCTTATGCTATTACCGGTATCTGTGCCCAACCCCGCCGCTCCGAGGCTAGCTGCGACTGCCGCGGCTGTTCCCCCACTAGATCCTGCGGGAACATGTTCTAGGTTGTAGGGGTTCCTAGTAGTCCCAGCAATTGAACTCACTGTCTGATAGGGGCTGAACGCCCACTCCGCCATGTTCGATTTGGCGAGAATGATCGCCCCTGCTTCTCGAAGCTTTCTAACTTGATAGGCATCGTCGGGTGGCAAGGAACCCTTCATAGCTAAAGATCCTGCGGCGGTCTGAAGGTCAAAGGTATCATAGTTATCCTTGATGATAAGAGGGATACCGTGGAGGAGACGGAGCCTACCAGTCCTCTGAAACTCTTCGTCTAACCCATCAGCAACTTGGAGCGCACTCGGGTTAACGACTACGATAGAATTGAGCCCCGTCGATTTGTCATAGGTTCTTATTCGGCGGAGATAGGCCTCGACTAGTTGCCTGCACGTGATCTCACTCCTCTCCAGCGCGCTTTGGATCTGAGTGATTGTCGTTTCAACAAGAGGGAACCCTTTGGATGCTCTTACGTTGTTGACTACCGCCATTTGGAGGAACTCTTGACTAAGCGCTTATTTAATCATACCAAAATAAAGGATAATACAGATAAACATTCGCGCAACAAAGAAGGTCAGGTGTTTCTGTTGGAAATCAAATGGCTCGGCCATGCGAGCTGGATGCTAAAGACAGAGGGAAAGGTCATATATATCGACCCCTACGAGGGGGAGTACACAGTTAAGGCTGACCTAGTTCTTGCCAGCCACTCCCACACTGACCACTGCATGGTCGATAAGGTGAAAGAAGCAGTCGGACCTTCTACTGTCTTCGTCGCTCCCGCCGACTGCAATAAAGCGGGAATAAAGCCAATCACCCTCAAGCCTGGGGATAAGATCAAGATCGGTGAGGTCGAGATCGAAGCTGTCGAGGCATATAACGTGAAGAGATTAAGGAGCCCCGGTGTTCCGTTTCACCCGAAGGGGTTCGGTGTCGGCTACCTTATTCACGCCGAGGGAAAGACAATATATCACACGGGTGACACCGAGTTCGTCCCTGAGCTGAAGAAGCTTAAAGGGATCGATGTAATGCTCTGCGCTACTGGGGGGACCTACACGATGGATAATGAAGAGGCAGCAGACCTCACCCTCCATATTAAACCTAAGATAGCCATACCCATGCACATCTGGGACACTGACCCCACCATATACAAGAAAAAAGTTGAAACTGGCGGCGCCACCAAGGTTAAAATTATGAAGCCTGACGATGTCTATAAGCTCTAGTTTTTCATGACCACATATCAAGCGGAGGTTTCGCGTCTAGGGGTAATGGGCTCCGATACGTCTTACCCTGTGTTCTACTCCTCTGTTCGTCCCATGCTTTCTGTAGCAGCTCCGGCTGGGTGAGAAGGTCAAGCGCCGAAGCAGCGATGACTTTGGAGGCGAATAAGAGGCTCTTATGGCCAATTCCTGCTACGGAGGCAGCGACGTTCATCCAGCTGTGGCCGGGTGTACCCAACGGCCAAGTCGCTGTACTGAACTCCATCGTGGGTGCCATCCAGCTCACATCACCGACGTCAGTTGAGCCATGGCTAACCTCTCCCTCGTTCCAAGCATCGGGAATAGTCCCGTCCATGAGTATGCTTTCCAACTGTTCCCAGCCGGGGCGCTTCGTCTTCCTGAGTACATCCCTCTTCGCTTCGGCGGAGACGTTCTTTGCAAGCTCCTCCGCGAAGGCGAGGTCCTCAAAGTTGTACTTCGGGGCACCAACGAGCCTCATGTTCCCAGTCACTAGTTCGCTAAGGGTCTTGCTAGGAAGTTTGTTGTAGACGGCTTTGAGGAACTCGATCTCCACCCGTGTCTCAGTCATCAAGGCGGCTCCCTCAGCGATCTTGAGGATTCGGGCGTATATGCTGTCGACCTGATCCCGCATAGGAGCACGAATCAGGTGCCAACTCCGAGCGTAGTCGGGGACGACGTTGGGTTGGCCTCCACCAGCCTCGATGACGTAGTGAATTCGGGCATCCTGGATGATGTGCTCACGGAGATAGTTGACTCCGATGTTCATCAGCTCCACGGCATCAAGGGCTGATCGCCCCTGCTCTGGGCTACCGGCTGCGTGGCTCGTTTTGCCGTGGAAGTGGAACTTGACTGAGTTGTTGGCGAGGCTGCTGCCGAGGCTGCCATAATTCATGGCATCGGGGTGGTGGCTGATGACGGCTTCGACGCCGTTGAAGACTCCTGCTCTGACCATCCAGACTTTACCGCTGCCGCTCTCCTCGGCGGGTGTGCCGAAGAACCTAATAGTGCCCTTGATCCCGTGGCACTCCATAGCATAGCGGGTCGCGATAGCGCCGGCCATCCCGGAGGTGCCATGGATGTTGTGGCCGCAGCCGTGACCGGGATAGCCATCGACCAGCGGTTCTTTACGCGGAGACTTTTTCTGGGAGACGCCCATTAGGGCATCATACTCCCCCATTACACCAATAACGGGTCTCCCTTCTCCCCAAGACGCTGTAAAGGCGGTGGGAATATCGGCAACGCCGCGCTTAACACGGAAGCCGTGTCCCTCCAACTCGTCGGCAATCAGTTTAGCGGATTTGTGCTCGATAAAACCAAGTTCCGCATAATCCCAGATGGAGTCACTAACCTCAATGATCCTTTTGCCGTTGTCCTCGATCCAGGCGAGGGCAGAGTTATTCGCCTTAGCTAAAGTGACCATGAAGAAAATGGGTCAAAACTCAGTTATAACTGGGCCGATTATAGTGTAATTATTTTTTGCATCTCTTTTCTGCTGACGACACGATAAGCCGGGTGATATACCTCTCTATATTCTAGGGTATGGTGCATCGGCTGGGGGATAATACGGTTGAGGGACTTGTTAATCTCGTTTACATCGGCGCTGTTTATGGTAAGTCTCCCTCTAAAGACCAGTTCCGCGAAGGCGTCCCAGAGTTCCAGAAACTCGGAAGCCCTTCCCTGGATCGTCGACGCTTTCATCGCATCCATCAGGGATTTCAACGGGTAACCGCCCCTCAGGAAGGGGCGGAGGTTAACCCGGACAACGGAACCGTCAAGGGAGACAGATTCCATTAAAGACTCCTCGGGTTGATAGGCCAGATCCAAGCTCTCGCCTTCCCGTTTCAAGTAGTCCCATGCACCCGGGCCCATAATGTGGCCGACTCCGAAGACTCCTTGGTAGAGGAGCTTGTATGCGTCCCTAGCCCTCATCTTGGGTCGTATTATTAAATGAGATGAGACGAGGTCTCCCACGAGCTTCCAGGAGTCCATTAGTTTTGATGAGTTCAGGACACTTTTAAGCACGTCGAGTTTTTATCCCCCTCAACCAACCTACCGTCTACCCAGTGGACTGGATGTTCCAGGGCAGATGGCTAGGTCGGGGCTTTTACTCTGTCGATGAGCTTTATAGCGTCGACTGGACATGTGGAGACGCAGAGGCCGCAACCGAAGCATTTGGCTCTGTTGTACTTCTTCGCACCGTTATCCATGATACGGGCTTCGAAGACGCATCGGTCAACGCATCTCCCACAATTGATGCATTTCTGGTCGTCTACAGCTATGAGTTTAGAGGTTAGGATCTGAGTATGGGCTCCGTGGCGGAGCAGGCCACCAAGTGTGTGGCAGCAACAGGTGCAGCAGCTGCAGATGAGGAAGGGCTTCTCGTCGCCTTTCATGATGTATGCCATGTGGACGAGCCCAGCGTTGTGACTTCTACGGAGTGCGTCTAGGGCTTCTTCGACGGTTACCCTTCGGGAGTTTTTCCCTTCTCCCGTTTCAGGGTAATCGGGGTCTACGTTGACAGCGAGGCATGTGTCTAAGGGGTTATCGCAGTTCTTGTGCATCGATCGGCAGCCGCAATCGTTGAGGAAGATGTACTCCGAGTCTCGGAGGATCGCCTCAACCTCGCTCAGGTCGAAGACTCGGTGGTCTGCCTCTATCTCAACGTTTACGGGGAGGGCGACTGCCGATTCGAGGCTATTAGCTATTTCCTTTAGCTCTTTATCTGTGTAGTAGTGGGTGCTCTTTGTGCCTTTGTCGGTAGTCATGAGTGTTCTCGGGTAATGTCGGCTTTTAAGTGCTACCGGAGTCGGGTAATCATTATCTTTCGGACCGCTATCATCTAGAGGCATGGTCAAAGTAGGCATCATGATATGTGATCGTAACAGGACGTGTACAGGGAACAAGTGTTTCAAGAGCGTCATTGAGCGTGACGGTGTTTTCGCCGAGTATGCAAAGGATGAGCCTATTGAGGTGGTGGGCTGGATGGCGTGTGGCGGCTGCCCCGGAGAACGTCTTGAGGCAGCACCAGCCGACATGAAGAAGTACGGAGC
>CAZIAF010000009.1:0-6885 GCA_964537625.1 uncultured Candidatus Bathyarchaeia archaeon | reverse complement strand
CCTAATTTTCTCAAAAAGTAGCCCAGTTTTTATTCCACCACTCCAAACAGACCTTGAATAATTTTGTCCGATGACAGGGAGCTAGAGGAGATCAAGCGTCGGATGCTGGAGAGGATGATGGGCGAGGCTTCGAAGCCCAGCATCCTCCAACCCGGAGTCGTCAATGTTTTGACCGACTCTAATTTTGACCAGGCGCTATCGGGGACCGCGAAACCAGTTCTCATCGACTTCTGGGCAGAATGGTGTATGCCCTGTCGAATGATGGCGCCGGTTGTCGAGGCCCTTGCCCGTGACTACTCAGGTCGCGTCGACTTCGCCAAGCTGAACACGGACCAGAATAGGGTGACTGCTTCCCGGTTCAGGGTTATGAGCATTCCGAACTTCATATTATTCAAAGGAGGACATCCAATGGATCAAATCGTAGGCGCTGTTGGGCGGCAAGGGCTCGAGGTAGCCCTACAGAAGCATTTACCGACTAGTTAAAATAGTTAAAAACCATTCGTAGATTTCTCAAACTTAGAACTCATTCTCCGGACATATTGCGCGCTCGCAGGATAGCCAAGACTCTAAAGATCGTTGCCGACTAAACTTCATGTAGGGTTAGAGGAGCCCCTTCTTCACAGCCTTGGCTAGGTAGCTATCCGCGGCCATATAGTCGTCAGCGGCCTGGGAAGTGATCTCCTCTGCAGCTTTCTGTGCGTGTTCCATGACTTTCTCTTCATTCATGGTTGTGCAGTGACCGCTCTTGACGATAAATCTGCCATCGACGATGACAGTCTCGACCTCATCACCTCGACTGTAGTAGACGATATTAGGGGCAACGTTGCGGACGGGCTTCATGAGGATGGGCATCATATGAGGGACTTTGAGATCTAGAAGAATTATGTCAGCCTTTTTGCCAGATTCAATGCTTCCGATCTTGTCGCCGAGGCCTAGAGCGTTAGCACCTTCGATTGTAGCGATACGGAGCATTTGCCAGGCGGGGAGGAGGGTGGGGTCCCTGTGGCGGACCTTGTTTAGAAGGGCGGCGATCTTTAGCTGGTTGAGCATGTTATGGCCTGTGCTTCCGGGGGCTTGGTCACTGCCGAGGCCGGCATACCTTCCTCCTTGTTTGAGGAATAGTGCGAGTGGTGGTACGATCCCGTCAATTAGGGCGATACTGGCTGGGCAACTGGCGTAACGAACGCCACGCTGAGCTAGGATGGCGACCTCGTCTTCGGTGGTTTGGTGACAGTGGGCTGCTATGACGCGGTCGTCGAGAAAGCCGATTGCATCGAGGTATTTGATGGTTGTTGTTCCGTAGCGAAGCCTCATTTGGATAGCCTCGCGGTTACCTTGGGCGACATGGATGTGACTAAGCTTCCCCCTTTTCACCGCCTCCTCCTTAACTCGGAGAAGAAGCTCCTTGCTCATCATGTCAGCGCCGTGGGGAGAGAAGATGCAGCTGATTCGGCCATCACCCGCCCCATCCCATTTATTAATCAGATCGATTGCAGCCCTGAGTTTCTGCTCGCCGAGGAGCTCGTCGAAAATGTAGGGTTTATTGGCATCGGGGCGGCTATTTGGACCAATCTCGTTGACTGTGTCGGCGATATTGGCCCTGACTCCGGAGGGAATGAAGACCTTTTCAGCGACAGCGCCTTCGTTAACGCCGATCTCTCCGAAGGTAGTGACTCCTCCCTTGACGCCTTCGAGAACTCCAAGGGCACCGGCGGCTATGCTATGACGTGGCTTTACATATTTAGCGAAGGGGGCCATGGTCTTAAGCATCCACTCAATCTCAGGGACATCCTGAGCCTCCCCCCGAAGAATTGTATGGCCAGTGTGTATGTGGACATCAACGAAGCCGGGGAGAATCGCTTTTCCCCTCGCGTCGATGATTGTTTCCGAGTTCTTGTGCTTCTTATCGAGGTCGTGGGTTTTACCGACGGCGATAATGTCCTGACCCTCGACCGCGACGGCGCCATTCTCAATGGTTCCGAGACCTTCGCCTTGCATAGTTAAGAGGAAGCCATTCCGGATGTAGATATCAGCCATTGTGATCTAGGATTACCTGATTCACGCATTTATCAAATCGCCGATTAATATTGTCGCCGAAAGCAAAGACTTCAGAAAGAGAAAAGGTCATTTGGAGTTTTTTCGCGACTTTTTAAGATGCTTGGGTAAGATTAACTGTTTTTCTTGTTGGCTGGTTGTATCTTTTTCTCCGGTCAGAATCAGTAAATATGGAACCTGACGATGAAGAATAAGGGTTTTACTTGCTGACGTTTACAGGTGTGATGTTAATAGCTCTTCGGAGTTCTTGGGGAGTCATCTCTAGAATAAATCCTCGTTGGCCTCCGTTTATGAAGAACCGGGGCATCTGTAGGATCGTCTCCTCGACATAGACGGGTAGGGTTTTCTTTGTACCGAATGGGCTGATACCGCCGACGAGGTAGCCAGTGTACTTTTGAGCATCCTTGATATCTGAGGGAGCTGCCGTCTTCGCACCGATCTGACGGGCGAGCTCCTTGAGGCTCACCTCTTTGTCGCCGTGCTGTAGCACGATGAAGGGTGTGCCATTCTCCCTCTGCATTACTAGAGTTTTGACGACTTCGTGGAGGCCAACTCCGAGGCCCTCGGCAGCGATGTCGCTCCCCTTTCTTTGATAGTCATAGGCGTGCTTGGTGTACATCACCCCTTGTTTGTCGAGGTAATTTGTGGCGGGTGTAACTGGGAATTTAACAGGCATAGCCCGAACAATACAAGCATTTGAGGTTTAACTATATATTTCCTGAGACTTGGTGTCTTTCGACTTAGCTGCTACCTATAGTCTTGTGTATCATTGAATGCACCGGTAGAGTAGGTGAAATATAGGTGATGCGACACCTGCGTTCATCATGCCGAATATTGATGAGATAAGGCGGGACTTCCCAACCCTCAATGATTGGGTTTATCTTGACAACGCTTTCGTGGGTTTGATGCCTAGACAGGTCAGAGAAGCCTACGACCAGTGGGCAGACGAGTGGTACAAATTCGACGTTGGAAAGAAAACCATTCTTTCCGGATGGCTTGAGCGGGCAGAGAAGCTGAAGACGACACTAGCGGGTTTCATCGGTGTTTCGCCGAGGGAGATCGCATTCACCATGTGCACAGGCTCAGGTCTCAATATCGTGATAAATGGCACAGAATGGAAGAGGGGCGACAACGTTGTTTTCGCAGAGTGGGAACACAATCCCCTCGACACTTATACTACTAGGCGGAACGGCGTTGAGTCGAGGGTCTGGAAGCCAAGGGGAAGCGGATTCAGCGCGACTGACCTCGAGAAGCTTGTGGACGACAGAACCCGCCTTGTCCAGGTGAGCCATGTAAGCTACATTAATGGCTTCAGGGCTGACCTCAGAGAGCTAGCAGGGATAGCTCACGAGCACGGGGCGAAGCTGCTTGTGGATGCCACCCAGGCAGTGGGTGCTCTAAAGGTCGACTACAAGAAAGACGGAGCGGACTACGTCTCAGTTGCCCCCTATAAGTACTTGATGGGACCCGCGGGCCTTGCCTTCCTCTACGTCAACAGTGAAGCGATAGAAGCATTAATACCAGATAGAATTGGATGGAAGAACCAGATTTGGGAAGGAGCCCACGCTGAGGAGCCGACACCAATCGACACCGCGGAGAAGTTCGAGTATGGAACCATAAACTTCCAGGGAGTCTACGCTCTGGAGAGTTCGGTGGAGTACCTGAACAGCTTTGGTATGGACTACGTCGAAGGGAGAGTGTTAGACACAACTCGTTATCTCTATAAGAGGCTTGATGAGGCAGGGAAGGAGATCTGGACGCCTGAGAGGAATGAGGCACCAGTCGTTAGCTACATGCAGGATGGCGCTGTGGCTCTGGCTGAGAAGCTGAAGAAGCAAAAAATAAAAGTGACTGGACGTGAAGCCCATGGAGGCCATATACGGGTCTCAGCTCACTTTTATAACACACGCGGCGACGTGGATAGGCTCGTCGAGGCTTTGGGGTAGCGGTTTTATCTCACGTGGTTGAGGCCTTGTTTCTCTGCCTTTTTAATCCAGCTGGGAACAGGGGGCACGAGCTTATCCTCGGGTTTAACGATGATCTCTGTGAAGGTAGGCTCTTTCTTACTAAGTGCCATTTTTAGGGCGGGTCCGAGCTCGTCCGGTTTCCCTACCCGGCTCGCCTCTAACCCGAAGCCTTCCGCGATCTTGACGTAGTCTACCGGCTTGAAGTTTGTAGCGAAGTCGACATACTCTTTGCCGTAGCTTAGCTGCAACTCTGCTCTGATCCATCCGAAGCTCTGGTTGTTGAATAGGATTAAGTGGTTGGGGCCTCCGACCCGTGAGACGGTCTCCAGTTCGCCAGCGGTGAAGCCGAAGCTGCCATCGCCGACGAGCGTGATTATTGTGCTGTCTGGGCGGGCGTACCGAGCGCCAATAGACGCTGGGATGGCGTAGCCGAGGCTCCCCATCGCGTAGTTGTAGAGGAGGCGACGGCCGGAGTCTTGCTGTTTGTAGAATGTGCTTGTATAAATGGCTGCAACGCCGACGTCGAGGATCATCGCGAAGTCCTTGGGCATGGCTGAAGTAAGTTCCTTAATGAAACGGAGTGGGTGGATCGGTATCTCGTTGGAGTCCATTAGACTAGCGACGTATGCGTTGTGCTCTTCCTGCTCTTTTTGGAGGGCTTTGATCCGGGGGAGTTTTCTGCCCTTCTTCTCCTGCTTCTCAGCGACTTCGATCATTATGCGGAGTGTCGCCTTGGCGTCTCCGATGAGAGCGACTTCAATGGGATAATTGTTGCCGACCTCGGCTTCACTGACGTCGAGTTGGATGATCTTTGCCTTGGTGTCGAGGGGTGGGAGCGTCCAGCCGTCGGTGCCGGCGGAGTCGGTGCTACAGCCAACATAGAGGATAGTATCTGCGTCCATCACGACCTTGTTACTGAAAGTGGTTCCTCCTCGGGCACCAGTAACGCCGATGCTGAGGGGATGGGATTCAGGGAAGCTGCCCTTCCCGTTAATTGTGGTACCGACGGGGACACCAAATAGCTCAGCAAGTGCCCGGACCTCGTCCCACGACTGGCTTAGTAGGGCGCCCTGGCCACAGATGATGACTGGACTCTTAGCCTGGCCGAGAACCTTTAGGGCTTCACTGATCTTGTCGAGTTCGGCGACTGAGCGGTGACCGGGGTATTTCTTGAAGTCGTTCTGGATGTAGAGATTGGGGTTCTCGATCTCAGCACCCTGTTTGTCGCTGGGGAACCTGATATGGACGGGGCCTGGTTTACCACTTGTGGCGAGTCTGAAGGCGCGGCGAACCACGTTGGGGAGTTCTGACGCCTCGGTTATGGTGAGGCTCTCCTTGGTGATGCCTTGAAACATCGCCGTCTGGTCGATTCCGGTTAGCATGTTTCTCTTCTCGTAGTGGAGGGGAATGTCGCTTGTGAAGACGAGCATGGGGATCGAGGCTTTGTAGGCTTCGGCGACGCCGGGAATCATGTGGGTAGCGCCGACACTCGGCCCCTCACAGACTCCAGGGCGGTAACTGAAACGGGCAAAAGCATCCGCTGCGAATGCAGCGCTTCTCTCATCACGCATCATGACGTGTTTAACCTCAGGGTAGCTGAGCCACTCCTTGTACCACGGTAGCGTCGTCTCGCCGGGAAGGCCAAAGACCTCGGCCACGCCGTATCCTTTAAGCATCTCAAGAAGAGCTTTCGATGCGTTCAACATGTACACCTAACAACCGAGAATAGGAGAGAAGGAGAGATAAGAGCTTCGAGCCTACCAACGAAGAGAGACAAAGAACTGAACCAATATGATGGCTATGAACCAGAATACAAGGTCGATTGTGAGAGCCGGAATGTCTACCGTCCACCTGTCTACTGGGCCAGCTATCGTCTCTACTGTGTTGACTCCCCACCGGAGAGGTAAACCATAACTTACGGTGCCAAGATCTGGAACCGTGTATATGGAGCCGTATAGCATCGCTACAAGCGCTACAACCATTGTAGCCGCTGTGATTGCCAAACCGTATGTGGTTCTCATGATAGATCCTCGGAAAGGGTTCCTAATGACCCTTTCCAACCGGAAGGGTAAAAGATCTAATTCCCCCTATGTCGAGTGAGAATAATGCCGAAGGCTATCCTCAAGTGGGCTGGGGGAAAGCGGAGCCTCCTCGAAGCGATCCTATCTACATTCCCTGCCGATTACAGAAGCAGGCCATTCCATGAGCCATTTCTAGGAGGAGGCGCTGTGTTCTTCAAACTTAAACCACAAAAGGGGACGGTAAACGACGTAAACCCACGCCTCGTTAACTTCTATAAAATAGTCAGGGACAGCCCCGAGAAACTAATAACTAAGGCAAAGAAGTTCCCTTACAATAGAGACAGTTACTACGCACTTAGGGATAAGTTCAATGATGAGAAGCTATCCCCCGTGGAGGATGCAGCTCTGCTTCTCTATCTTAATAAAACCAGCTATAATGGTCTTTACAGAGTCAATAGTCGGGGTCGCTTCAACGTCCCCTTCGGCAGATACAGAAACCCTACCATCGTGCCCGAAGAGGATATACGAGGCGCCAGTGAAGCCCTGAGTAAAATAGAGATTTATAACGAGGATTTCTCCTACATCCTCAAAGCAGCGAAGTGGGGGGATCTCGTCTATCTTGATCCACCCTACGAGCCAGTGAGCCACACCTCCAACTTCAACACCTACAGTCCCACGGGTTTCCCCTGGGAGGAGCAGGTCAGACTCAGTGAAACCATAAGGGAGCTAGACGAACGCGGCGTCCTCTTCGTTCTCAGCAATAGTGAACCCGTCAAGAAGCTCTACGAAGGCTTCAACGTAACCACTGTTCGCGCCAACCGATCTATAAACACTAAGGCCAC